>CAZNZG010000008.1:0-20157 GCA_964577455.1 uncultured Gemmatimonas sp.
GGCGCATTGCGCCAGCCCCCGTGACCACCTCGATCACATCAATTACTTGATGGTGATCTTGCCCTTCATGTTCATGGCGAGGTGCGGCGTGCAGTGGTAGTCGTACGTACCAGCCGGGACGCCAGCGAACGAGACCGTGTACTCTTCGTTCGCGTTGAGGAGCATCTTGCCCGAGAGCTCACCAGCCTGCTCCGGCATGTTCGCCGTGAGGGCCGTCTTCGCTTCCGGCGAGAGCGTGGCGGGGTCGAACGCCACGTTGTGCGGGCCGCCCGACACCATGACGAACTTGATGCCGTCGCCAGCCGCGATCGTGATTTCGGCCGGCTCGAAGCGGTAGCCCTGACCGTCACCCACCATGTTCACCGTGTGCGTCGTGCCCGTGATCGGGGCCATCGCACCGGCCGCCGGCGCCGCCGGAGCCGCCGGAGCCGCCGCCGCCGCCGAAGCGCCAGCCGCCGCCGTGTCCGTCGTCGCCGCGCTGTCACCACCGCCGCACGCGCCGAGCAGGATCGCCGCGCCGGTCACCACCGCAAAGCCGAGAAACCGCATGTTTGTAGGCCTCCAGAGCCTATATCGGAAATTTCCTTTTATCAGACCGAAAGCGGTCTGTGTTCGCAGGGCCCTGCGAACCTTGTGAACTTATTCACAAGTGCCGCCGCCGCCAAGGCCCCAGTCAGGTAAATCCAGACTTGACGCCCCGATACGACTCGGCTACCCTCCAAAGGCTATGCTCGCCTTCCGCCACACCCACCATCATGCGCATCACGGCCACGGCCCGACGGGTCGGGGCGCATTGTGCGTGATGGGGTAACCGGCAGCATACACCCCGCACCACGGCGACCCTCGGCCCGTCCCCTCCGGACGGGCCTTTTTTGTTGCCCGTGCCCGTGCCAGGGAGTACCGACCACCGCCGTCTCCGCTTTCCTTCAGATAGATCATTCCAGATGCTGAGAATCGCCCTCCCCAACAAGGGTCGCCTGAGCGAAGACACCCGCGAGCTCTTCAACGACGCCGGACTCGAGGTCCGCGCGTCCGGAGAGCGCGCCCTCACTGCCTCCCTCGGCGGAGAGTTCGAGGCGATCTTCGTCCGCGCCCAGGACATTCCGGAGTTCGTCGCCGACGGCGCCGCCGACGTGGGCGTGACCGGATGGGACCTCGTGAACGAGTCGGGACGGGCACTGACCTCCCATCTGGACCTCGGCTTCGGCAAGTGCCGCCTCGTCGTGGCCGCCCGCGAGGAGTCGGGGATCCGCTCCGTCGACGACATCGGGCGCGACGGCACCCGCGTGCGCGTGGCCACCGTCTTCCCCAACATCACGCGCCGCTTCTTCGAACAGGCCGGCCGGCCGGTCGACGTGGTCCCCGTCTCCGGTGCCGCCGAAATCGCCCCCCACCTCGGCATTGCCGACGTGGTCGTGGACCTCACCTCCACCGGCTCCACCCTGCGCGTGAATGGCCTGCGCGAAGTGGACACGGTGCTGCGTTCGAGCGCCCACCTCATCACGGCCGAAGGCGGTCCGCGCAACGGCGACAGCAGCCGCAAGCAGGAGCTGGACGATCTGGTCACCGCGCTGGCCTCGGTGATCCGCGCCCGCGGCCAGCGTTATCTCATGGCCAACGTACCCCGCACCGCCCTCGAGCAGGTGCGCGAGGTGCTCCCCGGCCTCAATGGCCCAACGGTCATCGAGATCGCCGAATCGTCGAAGTACGTGGCGGTGCACGCCGTGGTCAGCGCCGCCACGATCTACCGCACCATCTCGCAGCTGCGTGCACTCGGTGGCGAAGGAATTCTCGTCACCCGTATCGAGAGGCTGGTGCCGTGAACGGAACCACCTCCACCGTGACGCTGCGCGCGTTCGGGGCGCTCGCCGCGCTCGACGCTGCCACGCGCACGGCCATCGTGGACCGGTCCTCCACCACCGATGGCTCGGTGCGCACGCGTACCGCCGCGATCATCGAGCAGGTGCGTGCGCGTGGTGACGCGGCGCTCTTCGATTTCGCGCGCGATTTCGACCGCGTGTCGCTCACGTCGCTCGAAGTGCCGCGCACCGAGTGGGATGCGGCACTGGCCGCACTCGACCCAGCGCTGCGGACATCGCTCGAGCGCGCGGCGAAGAACATTGCCGCGGTGCATGCGGCCTTTCGCCCCGTAGCGACGGTCTGCTCACCAGAGCCGGGGATCACCGTGGGGCGTCGTCCCGATCCGCTGCAGCGCGTGGGGATCTACGCGCCAGGCGGACGCGCGGCGTATCCGAGTTCGCTGCTCATGGGCGCGATTCCCGCGCGCGTGGCCGGTGTGCAGGAGGTAATCGTCTGCTCGCCGCCGGGGCCCGATGGGCGTCCGTCGCCAGTGGTACTCGCCGCGGCGGCGCTGGCGGGAGTGGACCGCGTGTTCGCACTGGGCGGGGCCGGCGCGATCGCCGCGCTCGCCCTCGGCACCGCCAGCGTTCCGCGCGTGGATCGCATCATGGGCCCGGGTAACGCGTATGTGGCCGAAGCCAAGCTGCAGCTGGTGAACAGCGTGGCGATCGACTCCCCCGCGGGGCCCAGTGAGCTGCTGGTGCTCGCCGACAGCAGTGCCAGCGCCGATGCGATCGCGCGCGAGATGATGGCACAGGCGGAACACGATCCCGACGCGGCGGTGATCGCCGTGCTGGCGGGCACCGACGTGGAGGTGCTCGCGCAGAGCATCCGCGACGCGCTCGACGCGCAGCTCGCCGATGCGCCGCGGGCGGACGTGGTGCGTACCTCGTTGCAGGCACGCGGCGCCATCGTGACCACGCCCGCGCTCGACGACGCGATCGCGTTCACCAACGAATGGGCAGCCGAACATCTGCTGCTGGTGGTGCACGACGACGTGCAAGCGACTACCCTCGCGTCGCTCCGCAGTGCCGGCACGATTTTCGTGGGCGCCTCGAGCAGCGTGGCCTACGGCGACTACATGACGGGCGCCAATCACGTGCTCCCAACCGCCGGCGCCGGACGCAGCTACTCGGGGCTCAGTACGCTCGACTTCGTGCGCTGGACCACGTGGCAGGAAGTGACCCCTGCCGCGGCGGCTTCGCTGTCGGACGACGTGGGGCGCTTTGCCGACGCCGAAGGATTGCCGGCGCATGCCGCCGCCGCCCGTGCGTGGGGGACAGCGCCATGAGCGACAGACTCGCGTTCGCCAGGTCGCTGTACGAGGAGGTCCCGCTCTACGACCCGAAGCGTGCCCCCGTCGAGCTCGACCTCACCGACAACACCAATCTGTGGGGGCTTCCACCGGTCGCCGAGCGTACGCTGCGGGAAATCCCCGTGCAACGCATCACGCGCTATCCATCGCTGTATGCGGCCGAGCTCAAGGAGGCGCTGGCCGGGTTCGTGGGCGCCACGCCTGACCGTCTCGTGACGGGCTGCGGTTCCGACGATATCCTCGACAGCGCCATGCGCGCTTTCGGTGAGCCGGGCAGTGTGGTGGCCAGCAGTGAACCGAGCTTCGCGATGATCCCGATCTTCGCGCAGATGAACGGCCTGCAGTACGTGGGCGTCACCGAGACGGCAGACCACCAGCCCGATCTCGATGCGCTGCTCGCTGCCAAGCCGCGCATCCTGTATCTCTGCTCGCCCAACAATCCCACCGGTGCGTTGCTGCGGCGCGAGACGCTCGAGCGCGCCGTGCGCGAGGCTCCCGGCGTGGTGTTTCTCGATGAAGCCTATGCGGAGTTCAGTGGCGTCTCGGCTGTGGATCTGGCCATGCAGGTGGACAACCTGCTGATCATCCGGACGATGTCGAAGGCGTTCGGGCTGGCGGGGCTGCGCATCGGGTACGGGATCGGCGCCCCGTCCCTTGTGCGCGACGTGGAGAAGTCGCGCGGCCCCTACAAGCTCAATGCCATGGCCGAACAGGTGGCGCTGGCGGCGCTGCAGCAGGACATGCCGTGGGTGAATGCGCATGTGCAGCTGGCCGTGGAGAACCGCGAACGTCTGGCCGCAGCACTGCGCGACCGCGGCTATGCTCCCCTTGCATCGCATGCCAACTACGTCTGTGTGCCGGTACGGAACGCCGTGGAGGTGGGGCAGACGCTGCGCACGCTCGGCGTGGCGGCCCGGCCCTTCGCGCAGCTGCCGCACGTGGGCGACACGCTGCGGATCAGTGTGGGGCCATGGGAGCTGCTGGAGCGCTTTCTCGCCGCATTCGACGAGGCAACGGCAACGGTGAACGGAGGCGCTACGCAATGAGCCTGCAGGTTTCGTTGTTCGATTACGGTGCCGGCAACCTGCACTCACTGGTCAAGGCGCTCGAAGCCGGTGGGGCCACCGTGCGCGTGGACACCGACCCCGCGGCAGCGGTGCTCGACACACAGGCGCTGGTACTTCCCGGTGTGGGCGCCTTCGCTCCCGCGGCGGAGCGCATGGCACCGGGACTCGACGCCATGCGCGAGGCCCTGCGCGGCGGACTGCCGGCCCTCGGCATCTGTCTCGGCATGCAGCTGCTCTTCGATGCCAGCGACGAAGGGCCTGGCGCCGGGCTTGGCATCGTGCCGGGTCGCGTGACGCGCCTGACGGCCGAACGGGTGCCGCAGATCGGCTGGAACCGTCTCGACGAAGTTCGTGATCCGCTGCTGGCGGCGGCGGCGCTCGATGTGGCGTACTATGCCAATTCCTTCGTGTGCCGCCCCACCGACGAGGGGACGGCCTTCGTGACCGCCTGGAGCGAACACGAGGGGGATCGCTTCCCCGCCTCGGTACGCCGCGGCAACGTGATCGGCACGCAGTTTCACCCAGAGAAGTCGAGTGCACCGGGGGTCGCCTTCGTACGCGCGTTCCTCGACTTCGCGACCTCACAGCGGAGCTCCGTATGATCGCCATTCCGGCCGTGGATCTGCGCGGCGGCAAGTGTGTGCAGCTGGTGGGCGGCGACTACGACGCCGAAAAGGTTCGACTCGACGATCCGCCAAGCGTGGCGCGGGACTGGGTGCGGGACGGCTTTGCGCGTCTGCACGTGGTGGATCTCGACGCCGCCACTGGTCGCGGCCGCAACAACGAGATCATCCGGGAGATTCTCCACAACGCCGGCGTTCCGGTGCAGGTGGGAGGCGGCGTGCGCGACGAAAGCCGCATCGAGCGATTGCTCGATGACGGCGCCGAATGGGTGGTCGTCGGCACGCGCGCCGTCGAGGATGAGGACTGGCGTGGCGAGATGGCGCACCGCTTCCCGGGACGGCTGATCATCGCGGCCGATGTGCGCGAACGTCTGGTGGTCACGAAGGGGTGGGCGGAAACGTCGCGCCTGAACGTGATCGACTTCGTGGAAGAGTTGAGCGGACTGCCGCTGGGTGGCGTGCTGGTGACCGCCGTGCACCTCGAGGGACAGATGCAGGGGACCGACCTGCCGCTCATGGAAGACGTGGCGGAGGCGTGCGCGTGGCCCGTCTACGCGAGTGGTGGCGTAAGCAGTCTGGAAGACATGCGGGCGCTCGAGCACCGCGGCCTCGCCGGCGCGGTGCTGGGCATGGCACTCTACACAGGCGCGATCGACCCGCGCCGTCTTGCTGAGGAGTTCGGCGCATGACCGTCGTCGTGAGGGAATCGAAGGAAACACAGATCCGTATCGAGCTTGATGAGACGTCGACGGAAATCGCCACGATCAAGACCACCGAGCCGTTCCTCGATCACATGCTGGTGGCGCTTTCGAAGTATGCCGGCGTGGAGTTCAACATCGAGGCCAAGGGTGACCTGCGGCACCACCTGATCGAGGACGTGGCGATCGCGCTCGGGCAGGCCTTCGCGGTGCACACGCCGGCCACCTGTGCGCGCTACGGCGAGCGCACGGTGCCCATGGACGATGCCCTCGTACAGGTCGTGATCGATATGGGGGGACGGCCGTACTACCGCGGTCCGCTTCCCAGCGGCATCTACGACCACTTCATGCGTTCCTTCGCCGACAACGCGAAGGCCACGCTGCACGTGCGCGTGCTGCGTGGCACCGACAAGCACCACATCATCGAGGCGGCGTTCAAGGCGCTCGGGTTCGCATTGCGTGAGGCGCTCGTGGAAACGGGGGCGGTGTTCAGCACCAAGGGTTCCGTGAAGCTCGAGATCAACGGGCAGGCCTGAGATGCTCACCCGTCGTGTGATCGTCTGCCTCGACGTGAGGGGCGGACGTGTGGTGAAGGGCGTGAACTTCGTGGGGCTGCGCGATGTCGGTGACCCTGTGTCGCTCTCCGAGCGCTACGAGCTCGAGGGCGCCGACGAGATCACCTTCCTCGACATCTCGGCGAGCGCCGAGGAGCGCGCCACCCTTCTCGATGTGGCGCGCCGGACTGCCGAGCGGCTGTTCATTCCGCTCACCATCGGCGGCGGTGTTCGCACCGCCGACGACGTGGCGCGCGCCCTGCGCGCCGGCGCAGACAAGGTGTCGCTCAACTCGGCAGCTGTCACCAACCCCGAGGTACTCACCGCAGCCGCTGATCGCTTCGGTGCGCAGTGCGTGGTGGCCAGCATCGATGCCAAGAAGAATGCCGACGGCGTCTACAAGGTGTGGGTGAAGGGTGGGCGTGAGGAAACCCCACTCGAGGCGGTCGCATGGGCACAGGAGTGCGTGGCGCGCGGCGCCGGTGAGATCCTGCTCACCAGCATCGATCGTGACGGCGCGCGTACGGGGTACGACCTCGAGATCACGCGCGCAGTCGCCGAGGCGGTCAATGTGCCGGTGATCGCATCGGGCGGGGCGGGCTGTGCACAGCATCTGGTGGATGCCGTGCAGCAGGCGCATGCCGACGCGGTGCTCGTCGCCGGCATCCTGCACGACGGGCTCACCACAGTGCATGCGCTCAAGGACGTGATGAGCGAGGCCGGGATCGTGGTGCGCAGTGCCGGAGTGACGGCGTGAGTACCCTGCGATACAGTGAATCACCCGCGTCGCTCATGCAGGCGGCCGCCGAGGTGGCGAAGTTCGCGGCAGACGTGGCCATGGGGTGGTTCCACAGCAGCGTGCAGGTGGAAACCAAGGGCGACGGATCTCCCGTAACCATCGCCGATCGCGAGGCGGAGCGTCAGGCGCGCGCGTGGCTGCAGGAGCGGTTTCCGGAGTACGGTCTGTTCGGCGAGGAGTTCGACACCGTCCGTCCGGAGGCGAAGCGCCGGTGGATCCTCGATCCCATCGATGGCACCAAGGCGTTCGTACGTGGTGTCCCGCTCTGGGGTACGCTCGTGGCCTGCTGTGAAGGAGATACGGTGCTGGCCGGCGCCGCCTGCTATCCCGCCGTGAATGAACTGATCGCGGCGGCACCAGGTGAGGGCTGCTGGTGGAACGGCATTCGTGCAAGCGTGTCGTCGGTGGGCGACCTCGCCGAGGCCACACTCGTCACCACCGACGAACGCTTCCTCGACCGACCGCATCGTCGTGCCGCGTGGCATACCCTGTCGCGCGACGTGGCCGTATGCCGCACGTGGGGTGACTGCTACGGCTATCTGCTCGTGGCGACCGGGCGTGCCGAAATCATGGTGGACGATATCGTGAACCCGTGGGACGCCGCCGCCGTGTATCCGCTCATCACCGAGGCCGGGGGGCGCTTCAGCGATTGGCGCGGGCGCGATACCGCCTTCGGAGGCGACGTGATCGCCACCAACGCCGCCCTCGCCAATGCGGCGCGTCGTCCGCTGCTCGAATCCGGAGATCATTCCGCATGACCGATCACCATCAGCCCATGCTGGATCTCGAGTCGGTGAATTTCGCCAAGGGTGGCGGTCTCGTGACCGTGGTCACGCAGGATGCGCACAGTGGTGCCGTCCTGATGGTGGCCCACGCCGACCGTGAGGCGTTGGAACACACGCTGCGGACCGGAGAGATGTACTACCGGTCTCGCAGCCGCGGGCTGTGGCACAAGGGCGGCACGAGCGGCAACGTGCAACGAGTGGTGTCACTCACCCTCGACTGCGACGCCGATGCCGTGCTGGCACGCGTGCTGCCGGCGGGCCCTGCCTGTCACAACGGCACCACGTCGTGCTTTCGCGACGAGGCGGTCGCAGCCGATGTGTTCGGCATGCTCGATGCCACCATTGTGCGCCGCCAACAGGAAACGCCGGCAGCGGGCGCGAAACCGAGCTACACGCAGAAGCTGCTGGGTGACCGCAATCTGCGGCTGAAGAAGCTCGGCGAGGAGGCGGTGGAGCTTGCCACCGCCTGCGTGGATGGTGACCGGGAACGTGCGGCCGAAGAGGTGGCCGATCTCGTGTACCACGCGCTGGTCGCGCTGCGCGCCATTGGGGGTACGCTCGACGATGTACGGCAGGTGCTCGCCAATCGTGCGAAGTGAGTCCGACGGCGCGCGGACTACACCGGCGGTGCGGCTCCGCCCACCGCCGTCATGATCTGGGTCCCGGTCCACTGTGCGCCGGGCGCCAGCGTCACCGGACGGCCGATCGCTCCGGCCTCCACGCACAGCATCTCGCGCTCCTCGCCCGAGGCAAAGTCGACGCGTGAGGCCGTGCCCGCGGGTCCGGGGTTCCACACGACCGCATCGGGGAAGCCGCGTTTCTCGATGTGCACCGAACGGTGCGGCTCCACCAGCTCCAGCTGATCAGGGGTATCGAGGTACACACGGTCCAGCGCGGCACCGATCTGCAGCGATGACTCCTGTTCCTCGAAGACCCCGCCTTCTCGCAGGGCATCGCGATACCGGGTCCCGGCGAGGCCACGCACCTCCACCGCGAATGCGTCCCGCACCCGGAAGTACGGGTGCAGTGCCACGGTGAAGTGGAACGGCTGGCTATCGGTATTGGTGACGGTGAGATCGACCGAGAGCGAGGCGGCCGCCACGTGCACGCTCAGTTCGGCGTTGAACGAAAACGGCCACAGCGCGCGGGTGGTGTCGGAGTCCGTGAGGGTGAGCCGTACACGTGCGCCATCCTCACATGGCGGCTGATCCGCCAGCGCCCAGCGCAGGTTTCGGGCAAAGCCATGCTGGCGCAGCGGACCGGTTGCCCCAAACTGCGGAAAGCAGACGGGAATGCCGCCCCGGATGGACTGTCCCTCCCCATAGAGGGCACATGTGCTCACGAACAGGCGATCGTCGGCACTTCCTGCGGGGATCCATGAGGCCACCTGCGCACCGTCCAGATACACGCGCGCCCGCGCGCCGTCTGGCGCGACGAGATCCACGTGGGGAGCCGTAAGGGCATCGGACATTGACGTTCTCGATGTGGAGGGCCGTGATGGCGACGCCGCTCAGCGAGCGGTGACGCGCTCGAGCGTACGATAGAGGAACTCGGCAGCCCAGCCGAGTGCGGCAACGGGCACACGTTCGTTGTCACCGTGCATCCGCAATTCGTCTTCCATGGGAAGCGGCATGGGGAGAATGCCGTACGTGGGGATCCCCTTGGCGCGCAACGCGGCGCCGTCGGTGGCCCCGGTGCTCATGAAGGGAATGACCGTGGTGTTGGGCACCATGGCCGTGGCGGCCATTTCCATGGCCTGATACAGCGCGGTGCTCACCGGGCTCACCGGCGGCGATGTTCGCGGACTGCCGTCGAGCGCGAACACCACCTGCTTCTCACCACCCACGCGGTTGAACTGCTCCACGATGGTGCGGATATCGTCGTTGGGAAGCACCCGCACGTTGAAGGTGGCGCTCGCGTCGCTCGGAATCACGTTGCTGCGGATGCCGCCGTTCATCAGCGTGAGCGACTGTCCCGTGCGCAATACGGCGTTGTGCAGTGGTTCGCGCGACAGCACCGCGGCAGCGGCATCGATCTGCAGTTTCGTGGCACCCGGCGCCGACAGGCGCAACATCGCGGCCTTCATCACGGGATCCTTTTCGATGCGCGCCAGACGCGCGAAATAAAGTCGCGTGGTCTCGTTGAGGAGAACCGGAGCCTTCCAGGCGTGGACGCGCGACACCGCACGTGCGAGCGCTCCCAGCACATTGTCGGCGAGCGGGACCGAGGCGTGCCCGCTTGGTCCGGCTGCGGTGGCCTTCACGTTGTACGAGACCTTCTCGGTGGTCTGAATGTTGACCGACCGCACCGTCCCATCGCCCACGCGCACACGACCACCCTCGTTGAGCGCGAACTCCGCGTCCTTGATCAGGGCGAAGTGGGTGGTGACCATCTCGTCGATCCCGACCTCCGGGCCGCCTTCTTCGGCGGCGGTGGCCATGAAGATGACGTCGCGATCGAGCTGATCCCTACGCGATGCGAGCTGTTGCAGTGCGGCCGTCGCGGTCGCAAGCATGCCCTTGTCGTCGATCGCGCCGCGGCCATAGAGATACTCCACGGCGCCCTCCTTCACGATCGTGGCGGTGAAGGCCGGCGTCTTCCATTTGCTGCTGTCGATACCCACCACGTCCATGTGCCCCATGATGAGCACGGGACGCTTCGTGGGGGTGGTGGCGCGCAGCCGCGCCACGAAGTTGGCGCGCCCGTTCCCCACCGGGAGGACGTGACGCTCCACGCCGGGAATACCGCTGAACACCTTGTCGAAGTACTGTGCCGTCAGCAGCTCGTTCCCCGGTGGGTTCTGGGTGTTGAGCCCGATCAGTGCCGTGAGATGCTCGAGCGATGCGCGCTGGGCGAGCGCACGATCGAAGCCTGCAGGGGCAGCGGTGGTGACGGTCCAGGGAGTCGGCTGCGCGTGCACGGCCAACGGCGCGGCGAACACGGCGGCGATCAGGGCGGAACCGACACGCGCGCCCGGAGTCCGGGCGCGCGATACGTGAGCGGTGTGCATCAGAGTTCCCAACCCTTTCGGTACGCGCGCGTGAGATACTGGTTGGCTTCGGGCGCGTTCGTGAACTGCATCTTCTCGGCGTCGTAGAGCACCTTGCGCCCCTGTCCGGCGCGGAGCGCGGCAATGCCCAGCAGCATGGTTTCGGTGAGCGGTGCGGCCTGGGAGAACGGCGAGCTCGCCTTCGCCTCCCCCTTCGATGCCTGAATCCAGTTCTGCTCGTGCGACACCGTGATGCGCGGAATGCTCTTGGCCACCGTCTCGGCCTTCTTCGCCGTGCCCTCGGGATAGATGCGGGGACGACTGCCATACGTCTCGTGAATGAGCATCCCCTTGTCACCGATGATCATCGCACCACCGCCATCGCTGCCGGGGTTCGAGATGGGCGCATCATCGGGAAGCATCGCGGGGCGCGGCGGCAGCAGACCACCGTCGTACCAGTAGAGATCGACCGGGCCGCGCTTGCCCACGGCGGGATACGCGAACTGCGCCATCATCGCCATCGGGTACGTGGCGGGGTTCTGCGCACCACCACCCCAGGGGCTCGAGCTCGCCGTGATGCTGGTGGGATAGGTGAGTTCGAGCGCGGTGTAGGCCTGATCGATGAGGTGCGCCCCCATGTCACCGATGGCCCCCACCCCGAAGTCGAGCCAGCCGCGCCACGCGAACGGATGATAGGCGGGGTGATAGGGAATCTCCGGCGCAGGGCCGAGGTAGAGATCCCAGTTGAAGCCTTCCGGCGGCGAATGGTCGTTGCTCGCCATGAAGTTGCGCACGGCGTTGTCCACCGTACCCATGTTCCACTGCGGTCGCGGATTGCTGTTGATCACGGCGGCCCCCGCCGGCCGCGGGCGCGGAATGCCCTGCGCCCAATAGCGCACCGGACGGTCGGTCCACACATGCACCTCGTGCACCTTGCCCAGCACCCCGGAGCGCACGATTTCGGTCACGCGGTGCGAGCCCTCCATGGAGTGCCCCTGATTGCCCATCTGCGTGACGACCTTGGGATTCTCCGCCGCCTTCTTTGCCAGCAGGCGTGACTCGTACACCGAGTACGCAAGCGGCTTCTGCACGTATACGTGCTTGCCGAGCGACATCGCGGCAAGCGCGATGGTGGCGTGCAGGTGGTCGGGGGTGGCGATCAGGACGGCATCGATGTCCTTCTGCTTGTCGAGCATCTGCCGGAAGTCGGCGTACTTGGCAGCCTTGGTGTAGGCCTCACCGAGCGCCACGTTCTGCGGCGTGGGCTGCCCTTCGCGGGGCTTGAGCCGCCCCTGCAGCGAACGCTCCACGTACGGGAAGTCCACGTCGCACACCGCCACGATGTTCTCGGTCAGCATCTGCGACATGTTGCTCATGCCCATGCCGCCGATGCCGACGCAGGCGATGTTGAGCTTGCTGCTGGGAGCGCGATACCCCTGTCCACCGAGGACATGGCGGGGAACGATCATGGCGCCCATGGCCAGCGTGGCGCTGGTGCCGACGAAGTCGCGGCGGGAGAAGGGAGTGGACATGGCGGGGAGTGAGGTCGGGGTAAGGCAGCAGGGCGCAGACAAGCGGTGGTCAGGCGGCAGACTCGCCTGCCCCCTGTTGGGCATGTGACGTGGTCGCTGGGATCATGATATAGCCCTCGCGCCAGCTTCCGTCGAGGCGAAACGGGGCAACACCGGCCAGCGTCACCGCCTCGCGTTCACCGCTGGCCCAGCGAACACCGGCGATGCCACCCACCACCGCTTGCAGCTGGTCATGCGTGAGCGGCGTCGAGGCGGGCGAAATCCGAAGGCCGACGCCCTGCTCGAAGCGTTGAACGGCGGCCTCGAGATCGAGGGGGCGCGTCTTGGACTTCGCCGCCACGGGCACGAGTTGCAGCGCACGCCAGGCTGCGGTGGGAAAGCTCTCGGTGACGAACGGGGCGTTCGCCTCGCCGTCGGTGCCGGGGAGGCGATACCCGTGCCGCATGGTGAGCCGCTCGAACAGCGCAATCGAGAATGCCGTGAAGGCGAGGTAACTGCGCGGCTTCACCCCGTCGGGCGGGAGCCCCGTCTTGCCGGGGGCACGCGTGGCCTTCTCACTCAGCCGGCAGTGCAGCGAATCGGTGTCTGGAGCCTTCCATCCCAGCGGTCCGTCGATGCATACGCCGGCCACCGCATGAGCGCGCGCCGTCTCGTGCAGCCAGTCGGCCAACCGCTCGGGGTGCGGAGACCCGGTCAGCGGGAGATCGAGGAGCTGCGCCATCGTCCGGCCGGCCTGTCGCTCGAGCAGGGCCACACCGATATCCGCGTGGGACTTGTAGGCGAGATCGATGGACAGAACGCGGGTCACTGACTGGGGGGCTCGGGGCAGCTGGGCAGAGACGCGCGAACACGGAGATCACCGAGATGGACGAGCGCACGGAAAACTGAGCAGCACAACACGGAGGCCTCGGAGGCTTTGCGATTCACGGAGAACAGCATCCATGACCGCGGTGTTCCTCTGCGCACCTCCGTCGCGCTGTGCTCTCCGTGTTGTGCTTCCTGTCCGCGATGGTTCAGAATCGCAGCAACCGCGCCGGCGTGACCTTGGTGGGATCACCCACGTAGGCCCAGCGCACCTTGCTCATGTACGTACGCGCCGCGCGCTGAATGTCGAGTGGCGTGACGGCGCGCAGCTCCTGCACGAAGCGTGACGCACGACGGAAGTCGCCCTGATACAACTCGGCGCGCGCCAGCATGTTGGCCTGGTCGGCGTTGGTTTCGTTGTCGAGGAAGTAGGTCACGATGAACTGCTGCACCAGCTGGTCGAGCCCTTCCTCGGTGATGATGCCGTCCTGCAGCGCCTTCACCTGCTGCAGCATGATCGACAGCACTTCGTCGGGCTGCGTGGTGGTCACATACAATCCGCCCAGCGAGAACGCGCGCTCCACGAACGGGGCGTTGACCGAGTACGAGAGATTGCGCCGCTGCCGCACCTCGCCGAAGAGTCGCCCGGACAGCACGGCGCAGGCGAGACGCAGGGCGGCATAATCACTGCTGCTGGCCTTCGGGCCGTGGAAATACCCCTGCAGATAGTTCGTGGGAAGCGCCCGCTTCTCCACCACGTAGGCGCCGGGAAGATCGGCCGGCGGGTCCGGCAGCGACCAGGCGTAGCTGCCGCGCGGCAGTCGACCGATCGTCTCGCGCACCAGACGTTCCACCTTGCTGCGCGACACATTGCCCACCACCACCAGCATCATGCGCGACGTGACCATCTGTGTGCTCTGGTACTGCCGCAGCTGCTGCGCGGTGATGCGCTTGTACGATTGCTCCGTGCCCGTGGGTTCCAGCGCGTAGGGATGCCCGGCAAAGGCGATGCTGTCCGACAGGAAATCCAGCAGGGCATCCGGGCTGTCCTTGCGCTGCGCCACGGCCGTGGCGAACTGCTCACGCACGAACTCCACATCGGCCGTTTCGAGGCGTGGCGCCATGAGGCGATCGGCGAGGATGGCCCAGGTGCTGTCCAGCCCCGCGGTCGTGGCGCGCAGCCCCACACTGGTCCAGTCGGCGCCGGCGTTTACACCGATGGCGCTTCCGAGCGCGGCCATCCTGGTGCGCAGCACGTCACGCGGATACTTCTGGGTACCGCGTTCACTCGCCTCGAGCAGCATCAGCTCGATCCCCTGCGTCTCCGGTGTGAGCTGACGCGCGCCCCCCAGCAGGTAGAGATTGGCGGCCACCACGTTGTTGGCGGTCACCCGACGCATGATCACGGGAATGCCGCTCACTTCGAACTTCATCGTGAGCGAATCGTCGCCCATGATGGCGGGGCTCATCGGCGGTTCCACCGGCGGGGCGGCAGGGCGCGACGGAGCCGGCCGACGGGGCGGCGCCTTGCGGGTGGCCTGCTGGGCCTCGAGCGTCCCCGCGGTGAACATGATCGTCGCGGCAAACAGGGAGCGGATCGTCGTCACGGCTTGATCCCTCCCGACGTGTACGGCGTGAGCAGTTCGCGTTCGGTGAGTCCCATCGCGCGGCGTGTTTCGCCGGAGAGCAGCACGTTCACCACGCGTGGCTTCCCCACGATGTAGGTGCCGGTGTAGCGCATGAGGTCCGTGATGCGCTGCTGCGCCATGCGATCGGTGTAGCTCATGAAGTAGTCGAGGCTGGCCACGCTCCACCAGAAGCCGATGGTGTGCGCGATCTCGGAAGCCTTCTCGATGCCGAAGGCACTCGACACGGCACGCTGTGCCTTGACCGCCTCGAGTTCGCGCGGCGTGATGTACGTGGGATCGTTGAAGCGCGCGATCTCGCGTTCGAGGGCGGCCATCGCGGCGCGGAACTTGTCGGGGGTGGTCTGCCCGCTGATCGAGATGGGCCCCACCTGGTTGAGCGTGTAGTAGTTCACCCCCACGGCGAGCCACAATCCCGAGTCCACGAGATTCTTCTGGAACGTGCTCCCCGGCGTATTGAGCACGTCGCTGAAAACGTCGGCCGCGAACGTGGCACCGGGATCCTTCCCCACACTCGGCCCCTGCCACTGCAGCAGCACCGCCACGGCGTTGATGGGCTCTTCGCTGATCTGCGAGCGGTTGTCGGTGAGCGCAGGAATGGGAGGAATGGGATCGGCCACGAAGGGATCGGCCCCCCGCGGCCACGCCCCGAACACCTCTTCGGCGAGCGCAAACACCGTCTCGGGGTTCACATCGCCGGTCACGATGAGTGCGCAGTTGTTGGGCACGTAGTACTTGCGCTGGATCTCGCGCATCTGCGCCGACGTGACGTTGGCAATCACGTTGCGATCACCGATCGTGTTCTTGCGGCTTCCCTGACCGGGGTACAGCAGCTCGTTTGCACGCTGCTGCCACCGGAAGCCAGGCTGCGCCTCGTTGCGATCGTACTCGCCGAGCACCACTTCCTTCTCGCGCGCGAGTTCGTCCTCGCGAAACAGCGGGTTGATGAGCGCGCTGGCCAGGAAGCGCAGGCCACCGGGGAGCGAGTCCGCCGGGAGGGTGAGGTAGTAGTTGACGCGCTCTTACTGGGTGGTGCCATTGAACACCGCGCGCAGCTCCCCGGCGCGATCGTTGAAGGCTTGCGCGTCGGGGAGATCCTTGTTGGCCTTGAAGAACATGTGCTCGTACATGTGCGCGAGCCCGGCGAATTCCGGCGTCTGCGTGAAGGCGCCGTTGCGCACGTTGATTTCGAGCGTGGCGATCGGCACGCCGTGGTTCTCCACCACGATCACCTCCATGCCGTTCGCGAGCACCTTGCGACGGAGCACCTTGTCGAGCTCCGCGCGGGACTGGGCGGGAAGCGCCGTCGGTGCGAGAGCGGGAAGCGCCATGCCGAGCAGACCGGCGGCGGCCAGCAGCTTGAGCGGATGCAGCAGGGTGCGGAGAGGCGGGCAGTGTCGTGAACGCATCGACGGAGCGGAGGGCTTTCGTGACTTCGGGCGGATGTGCGTGCCGTACCCGGCGGGAGCGCTTCGGATCCGGGGGAACGGCGGGCGTCGGATCCGGGAGCGCGGCGGCGTGCGGCCACGCGGTCCGAGGACGATATCACCCGTGCGCCCCCGCACGTTAGCTGAATGCCGGGAACGACGGCGGAGTTCGGGGCGCGATACATTGGGGGGATGACGCTGCCTGCCTCCTTCGCCACCCTCGCGCCCTCCCGCCTGCGGGCCAACGTCCCACTGGCCCCGTTCACGACGTTCAAGATCGGCGGCCCCGCCGATTGGCTCTACGAGGCCACGTCGGCCGACGATCTCGCCGCGGCCATCACGGCCGCACGGACGGCAGGGGTGCCGTGGTTCGTATTGGGACTCGGCGCGAACATCCTGGTGGGGGACAAGGGCGTCCGCGGCCTCGTCATCCGCAACCTCGCCACGGCGCATACGCTGAGTGATGCCGGTGTGCTCTGGAGCGAAAGCGGCGCCGTGGTGCAGGATCTGGTGCTCGACACCGTCCGCGCCGGCTGGTCGGGGCTCGAGCATTACATCGGCATCCCCAGCACGGTGGGCGGAGCGCTCTGGCAGAATCTGCATTTCCTGTCGCCAGCGCCGGAACGTGAACGCACGATGTTCATCAGCGAGGTGTTCGCCGACTGTGAGATCCTGACGGAGGAAGGGGAGCGCCGGGTGGTGGACGCCGACTACATCCAGTTCGGCTACGACGACACAGTCTTCCACCACCGCCGGGACATCGTGCTGAGCGCCCGCTTCCAACTCACCGCCGACGACCCGGCCCGGCTGCACCGGGTGCTGCAGGAGAACCTGTCGTGGCGCGGGTCGCGTCATCCGTGGCTGCAGGTGCACCCGAGCGCGGGCTCGATCTTCAAGAAGATCGAGGGGATCGGCGCCGGCCGCCTGATCGACCAGTGCGGGCTGAAGGGCTTCCGCGTGGGCGACGCCCAGATCTCCCACATCCACGCGAACATTCTGGTAAACCTCGGCCACGCCACCGCGGCCGACGTGCGGGCGCTTATCGCGCACGCGCAGCAGGCGGTCCGGGATCGGTTCGGGCATGAACTATCCGTGGAGATTGGATTCGTCGGGGAATTCTGACGGCGGGTGAGGAGGCGCGGGGACGAGGGGGCGCGGGGGCGCGGGGGCGGGGACTACGCACGGGCAACGACGAGCAGGGCACGGACGCGTTGGCGACCACGCGTTGGCACCAGACGCGTTGGCAACGACGCGTTGGCAAGCACGCAGTCGACAACGCGGGTACTGACGCATAACGGCCACGCGCGTGCCGGCTGGCCCCGCCCCCAACCGGCGAGCGAAGCGTCGCCCGCCCCGACCCCGACCGGCGAGCGAAGCGTCGCCCTCCGACCCCGACCGGCGAGCGAAGCGTCGCCCGCCCCGACCCCGACCGCTGTTGCGTCGTCGCGGTTCGTGGTTACCTGCGTCGTCGACTGCGTAGTCTGCCAACGCGTCGTTGCCAACGCGTCTGGTGCCAACGCGTAACCGCCAACGCGTCCGTGCCCTGCTCGTCGTTGCCCGCGCGTAGTCCCCGCACGGTGCCCACGCAGCGCCCCGGCAACCCCGTGCTCGCTCTCCGTGTCGAAACGCTGGCGACCGCACGTACGTACCGTGTGCGTCTCCCTTCCCTCGACTCTTCCCGACGTGCTTCGTCGCTTCTCCCTGTTCGCCCTGCTGCTGTCACTGCTCGCCACCACCGCAGCGCCGGTGATCGCCCAGCAGGTCGACGTGATCCGTGGCCGCATCACCGGCCAGGACAACGAGCCGCTCGACAACGTGTCCGTCGTGGTCACGTCGCTCTCCGGCAACGTGAACCGCACCGCGCGTACCGACCGCGCCGGTCGCTTCACCGTGACCTTTCCCAACGGGGACGGCGACTACATCGTCACGATCGCCGCCGTGGGCTACGCCCAGAAGCGGTTCGAAGTGAAGCGCGCCGCCGACGAGGACGTGCTCCTGGCCGACGCGAAGCTCACCAAGGTGGGCACGGTGCTCGACGCCATGAAGGTGACGGCCGAACGACAGCGCGTGTCGCGGGGCGAAGTGTCGCAGGACATCGGCGGCACCGAGCGGGCGATCAGCAACCTGTCGGCGCTTCCTCCCGACCAGCTCACCGATCTCGCCTCACTCGCCGCCACATTGCCCGGCGTGCAGCTGGTGCCCGGGCAGGATGGGGGAGCGAACGGCTTCTCGGTCATGGGCATGGGCGCCGATGCCAACAATCAGACGCTCAATGGTATGATGTTCGGCGGCGCCGGACTGCCCCGTGATGCCGGCGTGTTCAGCTCGCTCGTCACCTCGCCATATGACGTGGCGCGTGGTGGATTCAGCGGTGGCCAGTTCCAGCTGCGCACACGCTCGGGCACCAACTTCAGCAGCCGCGGCCTCAGCTTCGTGGGTGATGCGCCCCAACTGCAATGGACCGACGCCGCGGCGCGCGCGACCGGGCAGGAGTTCACCAACGCCTCCCTCGGTGGCAGCGTGTCGGGGCCGCTGGTGATCGACAAGGCGTTCTACAGCCTGTCCTACCAGCTCGGGCGTCGCAGCAACGATCTGCAGACACTCCTCAACACGTCGCCCACCGGGCTCCAGTCGGCGGGCGTGGCGCCCGATTCGGTCACGCGGCTCATCAGCATTCTGGGCAACAACCGGGTACCCATCGTCAGCAGCGGCGTGCCGGGAAGCCGGCTCACCGATCAGGGATCGCTGCTCGGCGCGTTCGATTTCTCTCCGCCCTCGAGCAGCAGCGGCGCGGCGTACAACGTGACGTTCACCGGGTCATGGAACAAGCAGAACCCGGCACTCACCCCACTCACCACCGCCTTCGCTAACACCGGCGCCGAGCGAATCGGCTGGAACGGTGGAGTGCAGGGGCGGCACAGCGGGTACGTCACCGTGCGTGGGGTGGGGGTGCTGACCGAAACACAGCTGGGCGCGAGCGCCTCGGACAACCAGGGGATACCGTATCTCGACCTGCCGGCCGGTCGCGTGCGCGTGAACTCCACCTTCGCCGACGGAACCAGCGGCGTGCAGCTGCTGTCGTTCGGTGGCAATCAGTTTCTGAATACCACGCAGCACACCACCAGCCTGATGGCCATGAACACGCTGTCGTGGTTCAGCGGCAACAACAAGCATCGGCTCAAGCTTGGCACCGAACTGCGTCGCGAGGCGTCGGCACAGGACCAGACGATCAACCGACTCGGCACCTTCACATACAATTCCCTCTCGGACCTGCAGGCCGGTCGACCACTGTCATTCACGCGCACACTGTCGCCGCGCGAGCGCGACGCCGGGGTACTGATCGGGGCGGTAAGCCTCGGCGACTCCTACCGGAAGTCGCAGACGCTGCAGTTCCAGTACGGCGTGCGTGTGGACATGAACCGTTTCCTCGACGCGCCGCTGTACAATGCCGACCTCGAGCAGCGTCTCGGGGTGAAGAACGATCGCGTGCCCAATGGGGTGTTCGTGAGTCCCCGTGTCGGCTTTTCCTGGCAGTACGGCACGGGCCCGCAGATCGGTGCGTTCGAGGGCGCGTTCCGCGGGCCGCGTGCGGTGGTGCGCGGTGGCGTGGGGGTGTTTCAGAACAGTCCGCAGCCGAATCTGATCGGCGGGGCAATCGACAACACCGGTCTGCCGAGCGCCATTCAGCAGCTCGCGTGCGTGGGTGCGGCTGCCCCCAATCCTGACTGGAACGCCTACGGCACGCTCGCCAACATTCCCACCCGGTGTGCCGACGGGAGCACCGGCAGTGTGTTCAACAATGCCGTCCCCAACGTGACGGCGTTCGGGGAAACCTTCGCCCCCTCACGCAGCATCCGCTCCAACCTCAGCTGGAGCGGCCCGGTACTGTGGAACCTTCTCAACGCGAGCTTCGACGCCACCTACTCGCTCAACACGCAGCAGCAGAGCTTCGTGGACCGCAATTTCGCGGGCGTCCAGCGGTTCGTGCTCGACAACGAGGGGAACCGTCCCGTGTACGTGCTCCCCACGAGCATCGTGCCACTCACCGGCGGCATCGC
>CAZNZG010000008.1:20257-29764 GCA_964577455.1 uncultured Gemmatimonas sp.
GCTGGTTCGGGCAGTTCCGCGCCGGCTCGCCGTTCACCCCGTCGATCGGCGGTGACGTGAACGGTGATGGCTTCTCCAACGACCGCGCATTCGTGTTCAGCCCGGCCAGCAGCACCGACGCGGCCGTGGCGAGCGGCATGCAGGCGCTGCTGCAGAACGGGTCACGCGTGGCGCGTGAATGCCTGACGCGTCAGGTGGGCACGCTGGCGGCGCGCAACAGCTGCCAGGGTCCATGGGTGAGTTCGGCCAATCTCAGCATCGGCTTCAATCCACTCAAGCTCCGGCTGCCGCAGCGCATGAACGTGTCACTCAACGTGTCCAATCCGATCGGCGCCGCCGACCTGCTGCTGCACGGGGAGAACAACCTGCGTGGGTGGGGACAGCAGCCGTTCCTCGATCAGCAGCTGCTCTACGTTCGCGGCTTCGATCCGGTCACGAAGCGTTACAAGTACGAAGTGAACGAGCGCTTCGGCGCCACGAACCCGCAGTTCCAGCAGTTCCGTGCGCCCGTCACGGTCACGGCGTCGGTACGCTACGATATCGGCGTGACACGTGAACGGCAGACACTTACGCAGGCGCTCGACCGCGGCCGTCGTACCGACGGGGTGAAGGCGAGTGCCGCACTGATCAAGGCACAGTTCGGCAACGGCGGCGTACCCAACCCGATCGCCACGATCCTGCGCGACCAGGACACGCTCAAGCTCAGCGCCGATCAGGCCGACGCGATTGCGACCCTGAACCGCCGCTATCTCGTGCGCCTCGACTCCATCTGGTCGCCGATCGCCACGCAGTTCGCCGCCCTCCCCGATGGCTATGACAAGGAGCGCATCTACTTTCAGTACGTGCGTGCCCGCGAAGCCAGCATCGATATCCTGCGCGGCTACGCGCCGCAGGTGAAGAAGATCCTCACGGATGTGCAGCGTCGGAAGCTGCCGCAGTTCATCGCACTCGCGCTCGACGACCGCTATCTCAAGACCATCCGCTCCGGTACCGCCGGCGGCGGTGGCGGGATGATGATGGGCGGCGGCATGATGATGGCGGGCGGGATGGGCGGCGGGAGCCAGACCATCATCATGCGACAGTAACTCAAAGGCAGAGTGAGCAGGAAGCGGAAGGCATGCCCCCTGCTCCCTGCTTCCTGCTCCCTGCACGACATCAGCCCCACACGAGACCTCCCACACCCATGCCCGTGCATACACGTATCCTCGTCAGTGCCCTCGCACTCGGTGCAACAGCCGCGTCCGCGCAGGCGCCTGTCTCCACGAGCCGTCCTCCCATCCGGCCACTCGGACCGGTGCAGGCCAGCAGCACCGATTCGCTGGGCAACGTCACCAACATCCGCGCACTACCGGGCGGCAAGCTGCTCGTGAACGACATCACGAGCCGTCGGGTACTGCTCATGGACAGTACCTTCAAGGTCATCAAGGTCGTCGCCGACACCACGCCCGGTAATCCGAACGCGTACGGTCAGGGCTTCGCCAGCCTCATTTCCTTCCGCGGCGATTCCACACTGTTCGTCGATGCGCAGTCGCTGTCGATGCTGGTGATCGATGGCAACGGTGAGGTGGCGCGCGTGATGAGCGTGCCGCGCACGCAGGATGCGATGATGCTGGCCGCCGGCGGTGTGGGCGCCGGCGCATTCTACAGCAACGGACACCTCGTATACCGCGGCATGCCCGGCATGCGCATGCAGATGGTGGGCGGTGCACCGCAGATGCCCAGCATGCCCGACACCATGGCCATCACGCGCGTGAACCTGCAGACGCGCGTGGTCGACACGCTGGGATTCGTGAAGATTCCGAAGACCAACACCAACATTCAGCGCACCGACGACGGCAAGATGAACATCTCCATCGAGGTGAACCCGCTTCCGATGGTCGATGAGTGGGCCGTGATGCCGAATGGCGACGTGGCATTCGTGCGCGGGCGTGACTACCACGTGGACTGGGTGAGCCCCGATGGGACGCGGCGCTCCTCACCCAAGATGGCCTTCGATTGGAAGCGCCTCACCGACGAGGACAAGGCGAAGCTCGTGGACTCGGTGAAGACGATCCTCGACAAGCAGGCGACGGCCAACCCCAATCAGGGACAGGCCATGGCCGCGGCCTTCGGGGCCGCCATGGGCGGTGGCGCGGGCGCCGGGCGTCCACAGGTGGTCATGCGCTTCGAGACGCGCGGTGGCGAGGCCGGTGGCGCGCCGATGCGTGCACCGCAGATCTCCGCCCCGAAGATCAACGTCGTGTCGGCCAGCGAGCTGCCGGATTACCAGCCGCCATTCTTCGCCACGAGCACGCGCGCCGATGCCGATGGCAACCTCTGGGTGCTCACCATTCCCACCAAGCCACAGCCTGCCGGCTCGGTGTACGACGTGATCAACAGCGCGGGAGAAGTGATCGAGCGCGTACTCGTCCCCGAAGGCCGCCAGATCCTCGGATTCGGCCAGGGCGGCGTGGTGTATCTCGCACAGCGTGCCGCGCCGGGCGCCGCGACACCGTTCACGAAGATCGAGCGGGCCCGCGTGAAATGAGCGGCTCCGTGCGTTTCCGTTCGGTCCGGGGCAACAGCACCACGGGCCGAACGGATGAGTCACGGAATGCATAGGGATCAATCGAGGAACGATGCGCTGGTGATTGCTCTGCGTTCGATCCGTGACTCATCGGTGAAATCCGTCGCGCGGTTGTGCAGTTGAGAGCCCGGCACTGACTCGAGGCGCCTGCAACCCGCGGCGTGTCCATGCTGCGGTCGCACGCGCGTTATCTGTCGATCTGCACCTGCCGCCGTGCGCTGCGGCACAGGTTTTCGCCCTTGCGGCAGTAGCTCGTGGTGAGTGTGCCATCCAGCGGCAGCGCGCTCGCCGGGACCAAGGCGGTCACGTCGCCCACGAAGTACAGACTGTCACCCGTGATGGCCGTTCCGGCAAACGCCACGCGCGTGCCGTTTGCCGCATCGAGTACCGGCGGCTGCAGCGCGTTGATCTGATCACCCGGATTGGGATCCATCACCAGCCGCACCCCGTCAGCTATCCGCTCCTGCTTTACCCGTGGACCGCTGTCCACCTCGGCCGGTCCCACGCGCGGCAGCTGTGGCAGCGCGCTGATCATGGGGCTCTGGGTGGTATCCACAGCCGAAGAATGTCCGTTGGAAGACGGCTCGGCACAGGCGGCGAGGGCGAGCAGGGCAATGACGGCAGAACGGGGCATGTGTGAAAGCTAGCATCGTGCAAAAGCACAACACGGAGCCCACGGAGCCGTGAACTCCGCGTTGTGCTTCCCTACCGGCCGATCCAGCGGCTGTACTTGATCAGAAACACATGCCGTCCGGGATCGGCGAACGCGCGCCCCACCTGGTTGGCCATACCGAACTGCGCAAGCTCGAGCTCCTGCTCACGCTGCTGCGACCAGACGAAGAAGAGCGACGAGCCTGGCGTGTACTCCCAGCGCAGCACCGCATTGCCGCGCAGCGCGCGCACGGTGAAGTCCTGTGTGGGAATCACGAACGCGGGCGACTGCCCGTTGCCGTCGGGATCCACCCGAAGCCCGCCGGCGGTCGGCGTGATCACCCCGGCGTCGGTACCGTACTCGGCAAAGCGGAAGGCGCGTGGCGTGGTGAACTCCTTGAAGCGGGAGAACTGTCCGGCCGATGCGAACGGCTGCAGGAACAGCTGCAACGACAGCCACGGTGAAAACGTCCAATCGAGACGGGTGTTGAGGCGTGCCTCACGTTGCTTCACGTTGGCGAACACGTAGCGGCGGCCGTACGTGGCCACGGCAAGGGGGTCTGCCACCGCCTGCACATACTGATCGACCGAACGATTGGCGGAGTACTCCGGCCCGAGACGCAGGCGAAGCTGCGGCAACGGACGCCAGTCGATCTCCGTCTCCAGACTCACCTGCCGACGCCCCGCCACGTCGGTGGAGCGCCCCGCTTCGACGGAGAAGATGATCGTCTTGCGCGAGTCGGTGCTGAGTTCGAACCCCTGGTCGAGTGATCGCGGACGTAGCGCCATGGGACCGCCACGCAGCAGGCGATCACTCAGCGTTTGCGGCGAAAGGGAGTTGCGCACCGACAGCTCCCAGAAATTGAGCAGCGTGACTTCGCCGAAGAGCGCCACGCGCTTCTCCACCTGATCACCGCCGAACGTATCGCTGAAGGTCGTGAACATGCCCAGTGACCATTCACGCGACCACGACGAGATGAACGGATTGCGATACTGGAGCGCCGTACTCACCGTCCGGAAGTCTGACCGCACCTGAAAGCCAAGGTCATTCACCTCGAATCCGGGGCTCGTCTCTTCATAGGTCACGCTACCCAGCACCCGCTCGCCGGCGGTCTTGGCGAGGGACAGTGCGGCATAGTGTCCTCCGAGTGACGTGCGCGCGGGATCGAAGGTCAGGTGCGTGGCATCGGGGCGCTGGTAGCTGCGATAGTTGGCACGCTGAAGACGCTGCAACACCGCCGTGCTGCCCTGCACATTGCTGAAGGACAGCACGCCACTGATCGTATACGTGCGATCGAGCCACGCATGCTCCCAATCCAGGCCACCCACGGTGGCACTCGACGCCACGCGTGCCGCCAGCAGCGAATCGTCGAGCGCACGACGCGTATCGGAGAGAAAGGCGCCCACGCCGGTGTTGCCGCCATTGAGGAGGCGACGCACGCGGGACACATGATAGTTGGAAAGTGGTTCCACCGACTCACGGGTGACGCGGCCATTGCTGCGCAGCACCTCGGCGTTCTCGTGCGGCGTGGTGGCGTTGAGCACGCCGATCTGCCATCCCGATGGGGTGGTGCCCGAGAGCTTGAAGGCGCCGGCAATCGGCGTCTGTGGGTTCACCCCGACCGCTACGAGATCGTCGCCGGTGGGACGACGCTGCGGCGCGCGCCCGATGCGGCGGCTGTAGAAGAAGCTTGGTGGATCGTTGGAGTTGCTGGTACGCGTTTCGCCGAAGGCGAACCCGTCGGCATTCTCCAGGAAGAATGGTCGCCGTTCCGGAAAGAACACCTCGAAGGCCGTGAGGTTCACGACCGCCGGATCGGCTTCGACCTGCCCGAAGTCCGGATTGATCGTCGCGGTGAGCGTGAGCGACTGCGGCAGCTTGATGCGCAGATCACCGCCTACGGCACCGGCGAGCTGCTGTCCCGGCGTGAAGCGGTTGCGTGCAGCCACGGGCTGCGTTTCCATCTGCGCGCGAATGTACGGAATGAACTCCGTACGCGAGGGGGCCCGCAGTGAATCGAGGCCACCGAGGGTGCCGAAGCGCGACACGAATCCGGGGGCGTTGGCGGGGGTGGGTGACCAGAGCGCCTCTTCACCATGGCGTGCGATGATGCGCGAGAAGTTGATCCCCCATGGGCGTACCGCGCCCACGGCGCCGTTCACATCATACCGCAGCTGCGACAGCGGAATGCGGAACTCGGCGGTCCATCCTGCGCTGTCCACGCGGGCGGCCACGTTCCACACCGCATCCCACGACTGATCCTCGTCCGTGTCGTTGAAGAGGTACGAATCGCGCAATACGCCGCGCGGATTCACGCCGAAGACGAACGCCGTGCGCCGGTCACCATAGCTGTCGAACCCCACGAAGAACCAATCGCTGTAGATGTCATCGGCATCGCGACGACCCAACTGCTGCGCAATGCTGTCGGGCGCGGTATCGAAGTTGCGCACGCCCACGTACAGCGCGTTCGCATCATAGGCCACCCGCACCTCGCTGCGCTGCGAGGCCGCCGCACCGTTGCGTGGCTGGCGCTGGACGAACCCCGTGGACGGCGACCCGGTCCGCCAGACCGGTTCATCGAGCTTTCCGTCGAGGGTCACGGGAGACGAGAGCCACTGCGCACCCATGGTGGGCTGCGCCAACAGGACAACGGGTGACAGCAGCAGCATCCAGAGCTGCGCGGCCGCCCGCGAAACGAGACGGGGCATGATCATCCCTGAAGGATAATCATGCCCCGTGCGCCGTTCACACCGAACCGTTCACATGACTCAGTTGCCGCGTGCGCGGGCCGGGGCCGGCAGGGTGCCCTTGTTGGCGATCGCCTTGTTGATCGCCTCGATGGTAACCTTGGCGCGGAACTCCACCACTTCCTTCGCCAGCGCCGTCATCTGCTTGCGGTCGGTGATCGAGAAGCCGTCGATGCTGGCCTTGCCCGCCTTCACGCGCTCGTCGTAGCGCACGCTCTTCGGGTCGTCGGCGAACATGTTGAGCGTGATCTCGGGATCGTCGTGGAGACCGTCGGGCTTCACCTTGTGTACGCCCTTCGTTTCCATGTGCTTGGCCACGGAGGCGTAGTCATAGTACTCCTGCACGTGCGCCACGATCGGCGCTCCCTTCCAGAGCGTGGTAAGCGAGTCGGCCACGGCGCGCTGGCCACCCTGATTGCCGCCGCTGTCACCGATGTAGATGATCGTCTCGAAGCCATGCGCCTTGAGACTGGCGGTGATGTCGGTGAGGATCGCCTTGAACGTTTCCTCGCGCATCGTGATGGTGCCCGGCGACGTCATGTGTCCCGACGGCGGATCGTAGCTCCCCTCAGGGACGAACTTCACGATCGGGGCGCAGAGCGCGTTGCCCATCTTGCGGGCGATGGCGTCACAGTTGGCGTGCAGCACATAGTTGTGCTTGCCGGTCACGAGCCACGGTCCGTTGGGCTCCATGCCACCGGTGGGGATGATGACGGTCTTCTTCCCCGCCTTGATGGCATCGCGCACGTCCATCCACGTCATCTCCTCGAGCCACACCGTGTTGGGGGCGGGGAGTGGATTCGGCGCGTCCTTGCAATTGTACGGGTTGTCACGGCAATCGCCGCCGCCCATGCTGCGCGGGTCGCGCTCACGGCGCTGCTGCTGGGCATCGGCGCTGTTCGCGGCGACGAGGGTGAGTGTGGCAGCCAGCAGGGAACGGCGAAGGACGGGCAGAAGGGACGGGGACATCCGCAAGACTCCCGGTGTGGGTGGAAAGGTCGGGGCTGTCGACGACGCAACGGCGTGCTCGGTGAGATCAGGACAATGCTGCCGAATCCGCACAACCGCCAGCCGGACATTTGCGCCGGAGCCGCTTTTGCACGAGCATTGTGCATGACTCGTACGCACTTTCTCCCCTCGTACGTCGTCGCCGCGCTGATGGCAGTGTCCCTCCCGGGCGTGGCGAACGCACAGACCACCGGAACGTCCGGCGGTTCCTCCTCGACGGGCGGCAGCCAGCCGCCCTCCACGCCTGCGGCCTCCGCGCTGACGCCGGAGGCCATTCGTACGCTCGCGGAAACGCACGTGATGCTCTCGGCCGTGCACGACTCCGCCGACGCGCGTGCGGCGCAGGCCAAGAACAAGACGAAGGAAGCCCAGACGGAACTGGCGCATCAGAAGCGCACGGCCATCGCGCAGGCGCTCCAGACGAAGGGCTACAAGGAAGAGGACTTTCAGCGATTGCGCTTCGTGGTGAGCACCAATGCGGAGTACCGTGCGCAGTTCGACAGCGTGGTCGCCAAGCTCACCGGTGCCCCCATTCCCGGGCGCGTGGCCGCCGCCGTCGTACCGGGCTTCGTGCCCGCCGCGCAGCTCCCCTCCGGGCTCGTGGGCACACACATCGGTCACGTGACCACGAGCTACGTTGACACGCCGGACAAGGCCGGGCTGCTGGTGGTGGCATTTGCCGAAGCGCAGGTGGCCAGTCAGCACGCCACGCTCGCCACACGCAACACCACCGACCTGGCGGCGATGCAGATGCACGCCGGACACGTGTTGCATGCGCTCGATCCGTCGATCGTGAAGACGGGCCCCGGTAAGGGCTTCGGCTTGCGCAAGGCCGCTGGTGGCGTGGCGCAGCACATCGAGCTGGCCGCGAAGGAACCCACGGCCTCGGGCAATGTGAAGATTCACGCCACGCACATTGCCGGTGCCGCTCGCGCGACGCTCGCGCGCATGGACCAGGCCGTGACGCTGGCCAATCAGATCCGCGGCGCCACCGACGCCAAGGCCGCCGCGAGTCTGCTCGGACAATTGGTCTCGGTGTGCAATCAGCTGCTGAACGGCGCCGACACCAACGCCGATGGGCGCGTGGACTGGGGGAACGGCGAAGGGGGACTCCAGCAGGCGCAGGAGCACGTGACGCTGATGCTGGCAGGCGAGAAGAAGTAGGACGCTGACCGAATCACCAACCGAAGGCTGCAGGAAGCCGGTGGCAGGCAGCGGGATGCAGGAAGCGTGAACGAATCGGGGGCGCCGCTGTTGAGCGGCGCCCCCGATTTTTTTGCGCATCCGATCTCAGCTCAGCAGCCCACGCACCGGTGGTTGTTCCGTGCGCCCATCTTCTCGAGCAGCTGAATCGTTTCGGGGAAAGGACGCAGGCGCTGCACGGGCCCGTTCGCGAGATCCACCGTGGTGCGGAAATCGCGGCCGACGGCCTTGGGATCGGCCCCCTTGCTCACGAGATACTGGATCATCTCGTTGTCACCGCGCGACGCGGCATGGTGCAGCGGTGTGTAGCCGTTGAGGTCGCGCTTGTTCACGTCGTGGCCAAGCTCCTCCACCAGATACTTCATGACCGGCATCCACCCATCGGGCGCGTGGCGATGCGCGTTGCCGGCGAAGCCGTTGCCGTAGCCCACACCGGCAGCCGCGTGAATGGGATAGGTCCCGATGCCGGGCGGCACCGCCTTCGACGCGGAGTCGAGCCACTTGTCGGGGCGGAAGCCCGCGCCTTCCCCCTGAGTGGGCGGGCGACGGCGACCGAGCTGCGGCGGGCGATACGACGGGGTCGTGTCGATTGCCCCCGCCTTCTTGAGGAGCTTCATCGCCTCGAGATCCACGGCGTACGTGGCGCGCCAGAACGGCGTGGTGCCGTCGAGCAGTTCGAGCCCGCAGTTGGCATTGCCGCAGTTGCTGTAGCCGAAGAACCAGATGTTCTTCTTCATGCGCACGTTCACGTCGGCGCCAGCCTTGATGAGCGCGTCCATGAGTTCGTAGTGCGTGGTCTTCTGCAACTGCACGGCCTGTGGCTGCGGATAGCGCGAGCGCGGGTGCCAGAAGGTATTGATCGCCGCGTACAGCGGCGTGAGGCCGTGAATGCTGGCGAGCTTCACGTCGGCGCCGCGCTTCACGAGCTGCATGGCCAGATCGAAATGGCCGTTGATGGCGGCGTGCAGCAACGGCGTGGTGCTGTCACTGGCCGACATCTCGTTGATGTTGGCGCCGCCGTCGACGAGCGCCATCGCCGCGGCGATGTTGCCCTGGCGCACCGCGTGGTGCAACGCCGTGAGGCCACCCATCGAACCCACACTGGCTTCGTAGTTGGCGTTGAAACCGTTGGTCGTATCGCGCGGCACCACCACTTCGGCGGTCTTGCCCACGTCCTTGCGCTCGTACATCGCGCGGCCGGCGAGGATCGCTTCCTCGATCTGCTTGGGCGTAAGCGCGTCGACCGGCGGCGCGATCAGGCCGATGCGCGGTCCCTTCGCGCTGTCGGCCTTCGGCGCCGCAGCAGCGGCCGGGGCCGCCGGACGCTGAGG
>CAZNZG010000008.1:29864-36709 GCA_964577455.1 uncultured Gemmatimonas sp.
GCCGGCTTGGCCGAGTCGGCACCGGGCACCGGCTCCACGCCGCCCATGAACTGACGGCGCAGCGCCGCCTGTTCAGCTTCCGCCTTGCTGATCGCCTTGAGTGCGGAATCACGCACCTTCTCCGGGAGATACGAGAAGAGCACTTCATTGCGCTTGCGTGCCGCGGCCTGCTGACGCGCCAGTTCTTCGGTGAGGTTGATCGTGTTGGTGCGGAGCGCCGGGTTTGCACCGGCCTTGAGCAGCGCGCTCACCGCGCCGGCACGATCGGCCGCCGCCGCAAACATGAGCGGCGTCTGCCCCCAGGTCGTTTCGCGCGCATTCACATCGGCCTTCTTCGCGATGAGCGCGTTCACGGCCGCCACGTCACCGGCCTGCGCGGCGAGATGCAGTGCCGTGGCACCGGTCGCCGTGAGCACCTTGGGATCGGCTCCGGCCGCCAGCAGCGCCTTCACCACGGCACCGTTGCCCGCGCGCGCCGCGATGTGCAGCGGGGTATACGCCCCGTTGCGCGTGATCGGCGTGACCTTGGCGCCCGCCTTGAGCAGCACGGTGGCCATGGGAAGATCCCCGCGCTCGGCCGCCCAATGCAGCGCCGTCATGCCGTCACCCTGCGCCGCGTTCACGTTGGCGCGCGCCGCAATGAGCGCGCGCACCGTGGCGAGGTCACCCTTGCTCGCGGCGTCGGGGAGCGACGCGGCGGCGTAGGCGAATCCCACCGCCACCGCCGTCACCGTCACCATGCCGCGCCCACCCAGCAGTCGATCGAGCATCGCTGTCTCTCCTCGAGCGGAACCGCTCAGGCGTTGGTGTAGAGCGCGAAGGGCGCCACGCTGTCGCCGAAGCTCGGCGTCTCGACGTTGAACTTGTGCAACAGCGACAGGAACACGTCGGCCATCGGCGTGCCATCGGGCGCCTTGAGGTGCGTATTGCCCGGGATCATGCCATTGGCACCGCCCACCATGATGAGCGGGCAACGGCGATGGTTGTGTACGTTGCCGTCGGCCATCGGCGAGCCGTACACGATGAGCGTGTTGTCGAGCAGGCTGCTGTCGCCGTCCCTGGTTTCCTTGAGACGCTCGAGGAAGTACGGCAGCATCGCCACGTGGTAGCGATTGATCATGTTGAACTCCATCACCGCCGACTCGCGGCCACCGTGGTGCGAGGCGGGATGGAAGCCCTTGTTCGTGCCGCTCTCCGGGAACGTGCGGCTCGAGGCGTCGCGGCCCGTCTTGAACGAGAACACGCGCGTCATGTCGCTCTGGAAGGCGAGCACCTGAATGTCGAACATGAGCTTCATGTGCTCTTCGAACGAGTCGGGCACACCCACCGGCGCCTCGGGGAGCAGACGCTCCTCGCCGCTCTTGTTCTTGGCCTCCACCTTCTGGATGCGGCGCTCGAGCTCGCGCACGTTCTCCAGGTACTGATCCACGCGTCGACGGTCGGTGGGACCGAGCTGACGCTTGAGCGAGCCCATTTCACCGACGACCCAGTCGAGAATGCTGCCGTTGTCGCGGCGGCGCGCCGAGCGGTCGCTGTTGTCGCTGCCGGCACCGAAGAGGAGATCGAACGCCGCGCGCGGATTGCGGATCATGGGCAGCGGCTCGTTCGGCGACGCCCAGCTGATCGTGTCGGTGTACGCGCACGAGTAGTTGTACGTGCAGCCGCCAGCCTGATCGAGGTTTTCGATGCACAGCTGCATCGACGGAATCGGCGTGTCCTGGCCGATCTTGCGCGCCACGATCTGATCGAAGCTGGTGCCCACGAACAAGTCCGACCCCTGCGTCTGCTTGGGGTGCGACTGGGTGAGGAACACGGCGCTCGAGCGGAAATGGTCACCGCCGATCTCGGGCGCATCGAATGCCTCGGCCATGCGGCAGTCGGTGTTGCTCACGATCGTGAGATGATCGCGCCACTTTTCGAGCGGGCCGAGCGCACTGTCGGCGACGAACTCGAACTGGCGGCCCACGCCCTCCGGGGCCCACAGGAACTTGGACGCGCCCCACGTGTTGCTGCCGGCCGCGCCGTGCACCGACTCGATGCACACGAGTCGCGTGTGACCGGTGGCCGCCTTGCCGTTCGCGCCGGCGAGGAAGCGCCCGGCGGGCTCCATGGCGTCAAGGTAGGGGAGCGCCACAGTGGCACTCAGTCCCTTCAGGAACGACCGGCGTTCCAGCGTCTTCTGCGTCAGAAACTGCATCGGGGTGCTCCGGTTGGGATCAGTTGTGGGCGTCGTCGGCCGCAACGGGCTCGGCGCGCTTCGTCTGGAAGGCCTTGCTGTTCACTACGCCCATCACGAACGCGGACATGCGGTAGTTCTGCTTGCCCGCGTCGCGCACGATCGCACGCACGGTGGGCATGTCGTGATCTTCCACCCGACGGCCGAGGGCGTAGGCCATGAGGTTTTCGGTGAAGTTGCGCATCAGCGGCAGCGGACGCTTGAGCAGTGCCTTGGTGAGATCGGCGCTGGTGGTGAGCGGGGTGCCGTCGTACAGGTTGCCGCGCGTATCGAGCAGCGCGCCGTTCTCACGGAAGCGCAGCTTGCCGGTCACATCGAAGTTGTCGAGCGCGAGCCCGATCGGATCGATGAAGTTGTGACACGACTTGCAGGTGGGATTGGCGCGGTGCATCTCCATGCGCTCGCGCGTGGTGAGCTGACGGCCGTCCTTCGCGCCGACCGTCTGCTCGAGGTCGGGCACGTTCGGCGGCGGCGCTGGCGGCGGCGCGCCCAGCAGCACCTCCATGACCCACTTGCCGCGCAGCACGGGGCTGGTGCGGTTGCCGAGCGATGTCTGCACGAGCACGCTGCCATGCCCCATCACCCCGCGGCGCTGGTCATCGGCGTACGCCACCTTGCGGAAGTGCGTACCGGTCACGCCGGGAATGCCGTAGTGCTTGGCGAGCCGTTCGTTCACGAAGGTCGACTCGGCATCGAAGGCCCGCAGGACACTGCGATCCTTGCGCACGAGGTCTTCGAAGAAGAGCTCCGTTTCCTTCTGCATCGCCTGCGCGAGCTGAAGATCGAAGTCGGGGAAGAGGAAGGCATCCGGCTTCACCTTGTCGAGATCCTGCAGACGCAGCCACTGCGCGGCGAAGCGCGTGGACAGCGCCTCGGCGCGCGGGTCGGCCATCATGCGCTTGACTTCGGCATTGAACACGGCCGGCTGCGAGAGGCGACGCGTTTTGGCCAGGGTGAGCAGCCGTTCGTCGGGGATGGTGCTCCAGAGGAAGAACGACAGGCGCGTGGCCAGTTCGAGGTCGTCGATCTTGAAGTCCTTCCCTTCGGCCACGCCTTCGGGGGTGCGCTCGAAGCGGAAGATGAAGTGCGGGCTCGCGAGCACCGCCTGCACGCCAAGACGCACCCCGTCTTCGAACGCGTTGTTGGCGCCGCCCTTCGCGCCCTGATCGTAGAACTTCATCAGCGCCGTGCGATCGGTCTCCGTGAGCGGCCGACGGTACGCACGGGTGGCGATGCGCTCGAGGATGCTCTGCGCGCAGGCGCGCTGGGCGGCCATCACCTTGGGTGCGCAGGTGAACACACGGCTGCGGCTCGGTGATTCGCTGAGCCCGAACACCTTGTTGGGCCCGGTGATCAGCACGTCCATGAGATACGCCGGCTCGGTGGTACCTGCCGATCCGTTACCCTGCGACGCGCGCGACCACTCGTGCGGCTTGATGAGATCCTCGTACGGCCCCTCGGCGTTCTTCACGAACGCCACCGACACGGTGCGCTGTCCGCCCTTGATGCGGATGGCGTCGGTGACGAGGTAGTCGGCGCCGAGCGGCAGGTCGGCCGATTCGCTGTTGCGATTCACGCCGCGGTCGTAGCGCAGCAGCGCCACGCGTTCGCCGTCGATCGAGACGTCCACGTCTTCGGTGGGGCGTCCCACGCCGCCGCCCACATTCACGCGGATGCGGTACTCACCGTCGGCAGGAAACACGTGCTTCACCATCATGCCGCCGCGCGTGCCGTAGGGCGTGCCGTCCACGCGGTCCCACGGATGCTGCGAGGCAAAGGGCGAGGTCTTGTAGAGCACCTGCTGCACACCGGTCTTCGTATCGCCGAGAGCCATGCGGCTCACCGCCGACGCCGCGTTGAGGTACCCCTCGAGCAGCGTGGGCGAGAGCGCCTGCACGTCGGAGATGTTGTCGAAGTTGGCGCTCTTCTGGTCGAGCGGCAGCCATTCGCCCGCGTTCACGTCGAGACCGAGCAAGTCGCGGATCACGCGCTCGTACTCGGCGCGGTTGAGCCGCTGGAAGGTGCGGGTGCCGGGATTGGTCGGCACGGCGTCCATGGTCTGTTCGAGCGTTTCAACGAGCGCGAGCAACGTGTCGCCGGTGGGGCGCTTCGAGCCCGGCGGCGGCATCATCTCGGCGCGCAGCTTCCGGATGATCTTCTCGGTCGCGTCACTCTGGGTGGCCTTGTCCACGCTGTAGCCGCGCAGATTGAGATTGCCGCGGCGCATGGTGGGATTGTGGCACGAGCCACAATAGCGCTGCACCGTGCTGTCGAGCGCAGCGACGGCCATGCCGCGTGCACCGTACTTCATGGGCGCGCGCGACGGACGAATGGCCTTCGACAACACCGCATGCGTGGCCGCCGCCCCACCACTCGACGTGGCGACGACGGGAGTACGCGGCGGGGTGCCGGAGACACGATCACGAGGGACGGGACTGGATGCACCGGACCAGAGTGACGAGAGCATCGTCACCGAGGCCGTGAGTCCCGACCATGCAAGCAGAACCTTCATGCCAGCTGCTCCACGAGTGTGCACATGCGCGCGCGATCGACAGAACGATCGACACCCAGGTGCGTCGCCTACCTGCTGTTCATGCTGCGGAAGCTGTCGCTACGGAGTGCACGCGTCCGAGAGGGGAGGAGTTCGGACACGTTCGGGCATCGCTGGAGCCGACACCCGAAACGCGGCAGGAGCCAGACCGCTCCGCTGCCGCACCATTCAATATTACGTCCCAGTCGGAAAAGGCGCTGAGGGGGCCGACTCCGACCCGCTAGTCCGCCAGCACGACGCGCGGCATGAGCACCGCCCGCAGCACGGCATGCACCGGGGTCTCGACACCGTACTGCTCGCCGAGCCGCACAACGGCTCCGGTTTGCGCTTCGAACTCGGTGGGCCGCCGCGCCAGAAGATCACGCGCCATGCTGGTGCGCTCGTCCGGCGGCAAACTGTCATAGCGTTGCCACACCACGTCTTTGGCACGTTCCGGCCACTCCACGCCCACGGCTCGGCCCACAGCGATCACTTCGTCGAGGGCCCGGTCGATCAGTGCGCGGGTGGCCGGAACCGTTCGTACGGTACCGAACGGCTCGCCTGTCGCCGCTCCGATCAGCCCGATCGGCTCGATGAACAGGAACTTCTCCCAAAGGGCGACGGCCATGTTGGCCGGCAGGAGCGCCTGCAGCCCGGCGGCGGTGATGGTCTCCGCGATCGCGGGGATCTGCGCGGTCACGGCATCATCCGGCGGGTGCCCGGCGCGCGGACCGAACTCCAGTAGCGGCACCACCGCCATGTGGCGGATACGCCCCGGCGCCGCCTGTTCGGCGATGACGCGGCACAGCCCTTCGAGCACGTGGCCGGGACCGAGGGCCGCCGCGAGCTGTACGCTCGCCTCCACCCCGTTCTGGAGGGGAATCACCGCGGTGTGCGCGCCGAGCAGCGGGGCGAGCGACGGGGCCACCGCCGCCACCTGCGTGGCCTTCACCCCCACCAGCACCACGTCCACGGGCCCGATCGTGGCGGGATCGTCGGTGGCGTGGGTGGGGGAGAGGTGCACGTTGCCGTGCACGCTCTCGAGATGGAGTCCCTCGGTGCGCAGCGCGTCGAGCGTACGCCCGCGTGCAATGAAGTGCACGTCGTGGCCGGCGGCGGCGAGACGGGCGCCGAAGACGCCGCCCACCGCGCCGGCGCCAACCACGGCGAAGCGCATCAGTTCTTGCTCATCGTAAAGCCGGCAATGTGCGCGTCCGTGTTGTGTCCCATGCGGAAGCCCACCATGCCGTCGGTCGTCTTGAGCTTGCCCGCACCCGTCACCTCGGCCTTGGTGTAGCTCGCCACTTCCTGGCCGTTGATGCTGCACGAGACCTTGTCGCCCTTCACGCTCATCGCGATCTCCTGCGACACGGGCTTGCCCTTGGCTTCGGCCTTGTTGACCGCCGGGTGTGACCCGCCGCGCGGGCCGTTCATCTGGAACGGGGCGGGACCGAAGCCGCGCACGATGAAATTGCCGTTGCCGTACGCCGCACAGTACAGGTAGCTCGCGTTGTCGCTGCCGAGCTCGTTGCCGGCGATCACGATACCGTACGGATGCGGGTGATTGTTGAGCGCGGAGTACTCACGCTCGGAGAAGGTGGCCTTCACCGTGTAGTCGCCCGTCCCCTTCATGCTGGGGTTCCAGTACGTCGTCGACGGGCCGGTCGTGGCGTGCATCCCCTGTCCCATGGTGACGAACTTGGCGCTGTCGATCGTCATCCCTGCCTTGGCTTCCTTCGCATCGACGACGCCCATCCAGCCCTTCACCTGGATGCCGCCCTTCACGGAGATGGACTTGTCCTGCGCCTGCACGAGCTGGGGTACGAGCGAGAGCACGAGGGCCGTGGCGGCCCCTTGCATGAGACGCTTCATCGATGACTCCTGAGCTTCGGGAATGGCTTCGGTGGGATGAGCCGGTGAGCAGCGGAAAACTGCGTGTTTCCCAACGGGGCGCAACTGCGGTGCGGATTTCGGGGCGTTGGAGCGGGCGCACTGAGGCACCCGGAGCCGTCGCGCCGTCTGCTTTGCACCGGATGGCTTCACGAAAAAGCGCGGGGCGGTCTACGAAGGAGACCGCCC
>CAZNZG010000009.1:0-10270 GCA_964577455.1 uncultured Gemmatimonas sp.
TATCGCGGTCGCGTATCGCGGGGGGCGGCGATCGGCGGGTGACTGCGTTACATCGCCACCGTGCGTCGGAGCCCATCCGACGATCTGTCGGCAGGCCTCCGATGTTGACACGACACCGTAGGCACTATCGTACTCCTGCGTTCACGAACGGCTTGTCGTGAACGGATGCCTTCTCCCGGGACGCCGTGCGGAAGGCCGCCTCATCGCAGTTCGAGCGATGGGACAGGTCGGGAGGTCGCTGGCCCCGACCGACGTGTTGCACCAGCAATGCGCCTGTGGTACGGCCGTGTACCGTGGGCAAGAACGGCAGTCAGACCGGCGGTGCCAGGGAAACCTGACGGCCGTTGGTATCGGACCAACGCGAGTGCCGTTCGCCGGCGAGAGGCCCCCTCTGCGGATTCCGCAGGGGGGGCCTCTGTCGTTTCACCGACCGCGGCGCGCGAGGTGCCCTATCGCCCACTCCGCATGCTCGCGCACGATCGCATGCTCGTGCTCCTGCATCGCCTCCAGTACGGGCAGGTCCTCATCGGTGCCGATGTTGCCAAGCACCACGCACGCGTTGCGCTGCAGCATCCACAGTTTGGCGCGCTTGATCGCCGAGCCCTTGAACGCGGCGGCATACTCGACCGGGCCCATCATCAGGATCTCGCGGGCCAACGCACGTGTCCCATCGTGATCGGGCGTCTCGGCGAACAAGCCGCGTGGGGCGAACTCAGCGAGCATTGGCGCCCGTGCGAACTTCACGTTCCACGGGCACACGTCATTGCAGATATCGCACCCGTAGAGGAGGTCGCCAAGCGAAGCCCGCAGAAATTCCGGGATGCTCTCGCGATGCTCGATGGTGAGATAGCTGATGCAGCGCCGCGCATCGAGCACACGCGGCGCGACCAGTGCCTCCGTTGGACAGGCCTCGAGGCAGCGAGTGCACCGGCCGCAGCGGTCGGCGTCGAAGGGTGTGCTTGGCTCGAGAGCGAGGTCCACGAGTAATGACGCGAGAAAGACGAACGAGCCGGCGTTCGGCGTGATGAGCATGGTGTTCTTGCCGAACCATCCGAGCCCCGCCCGCTGCGCGAGGTCGCGCTCGAGCAACGGACCGGTGTCGATGTAGGGCCGCGCATTGATCGCGCATCCCAGCTCATGCTCGAGCCAGCGGTGCAGTTCACGTACCCGTTCACGCAGTACCACGTGGTAGTCGTCGCCGCGCGCATAGCGCGCCACCGGACCGCTCGGCTCGCGCCCACCGTACGATGCGGCCAGTACGATCGCATGGGTGGCGCCAGGGTGCGGACGGCGCGTATCACGCCGGAGCTCAGCTGCTGCTCCGTCGAGCCAAGTCATGGTGGCGTGCATACCCGCGGTGCGCCACGCGTCGAACGCCGCGAAGGTCTCGGGTTCGCCAAGCGCCACCACCCCTGCCGCGTCGAAGCCCAATCCGTAGGCCTGCGCGATGAGGCGCGACGTCAGCGAGGCATCACTCACGACGGCCCTCGGAACCGGGCGCGCGCCGACTCAGGGCTGCCGCCCCACCCAGCGTGCAAAGGCGATCACGTCGTGGGCGGGGGGAACAGCGTCTTCCCGACCGTACGCGGTGTACATGCGCCACCGCACGTAGCTCTGTGCCGGTAGCGGCAGGAAGGGAAAGCGGCGGTACCAGTGCCGGTGACGGAAGCGCCATGCCACCCGCAGGAGGTCGACGGCCAACGCCGGGTTCAGGAACGCTCGGACCGTGAGCGTGAGAGACAGGGACAGCCAAGGCATCGGTGAAAGATACACCAACCGAGGTGGCCATCGCGATCGCCGAATCTGTCGGTTGCTGGAAAGTGTTGTGGGATAGCGGTTTTTGACGGTTATCCGGGCTCGGACCAAGGGCGTATGCATCGCGACCTAAAGGTCGGATAATCCCTGACCGAGACTTCCATGCTGGCCGCCGACGCTGGTGCCGAGATGGGGTGAATACCCCCCTCCTTGTCCTGAATTCAAGGCACGCGTCCATGTCCAGCCATCCCACCGCAGAACATCCTGTGCACCGTCGCGTTCGAGCGTGGTGGGTGGACGCCGTATTGCTGGGGGTCGCCACCCTGTTGGCCGAGCTCGCGCTGCACGAGGCGGTGGTGCTCACACCGGCCCCGATCCCGGCCAACATCCGCGGCTTCATCGATGCGGTGGGATTGGTGCTGATCGTCAGTCCGCTCTTTGCCTGGACGCTCTACCGCCGCACGGTGGATGCGAAGTACGCACGCATCAAGACCCAACAGCTCAAGGCTCCAGGCAGCCCGCATCACCGCGTGCGCGTCGCGGTGCTTGGCTCGCTGTCGGTTTTCGCCGCGATCGTGTGCGTGGCGCTCTGGGGCAACGTAAAGGCGGCCGAAACGCTCGCGCGGGAGGGGGAGCTCAGCGAGGTGCTCACGCGGCTCCGTCTGCATGGTGAGCGCATCGCGCGCTTCGCCGGAAGTGCGCCGCTGCACGCCATCGATGCGGCGCTGTTGGATGACGAGATGCGGCGCTTCGAGATGGATGCGCGGCAGATCACGGCACTCACCGCCTCTGACGCCTACAAGCGCCTCCCCCAGGCCACGGTCATCGATTCCGCACTCGCCCGCACCACCGCCGCGGAGACTGCGCTTCGCACTGGCGTGGAACAGCTTCGGCGCGCCGACTCGACGGGTCGAAAGAGCAGCACCATCGATGTGCATCAACTGGCCGACGAGTATCAGATGCTGGTCGGGCTGGCGGTGAACACCGTTCAGCGGGTCCAGCGTGATGACATCATGCACACGAAGCGGGCGGCATGGGGCGCCGTTGGGCTGTCGCTGGCGCTGCTCCTCGGCATCGCGCTGCTGGTGGTGGAGCCTGTCGTGCGGCTCCTGCGCCGTCAGCACGCGGCGGTGACCAGCAAGAGCCTCGAGTTCGAGCGCCTCGCCATGGTCGCACAGCGTACGAGTAACGCCGTGGTGCTCACCGACGAGAAACGGCAGATCACCTGGGCCAACGAAGGCTTCACCCGCCTCACCGGCTGGTCGTTGCAGGAGGTCCTTGGCAAGTCACCCGGTCAGGTGCTGCAGTCCCCGCAAACCGACCCGCAGACCATTGCGCGCATGCGGGCCGCACTCGATCGCGGCGAATCCGTTCGGGCCGATGTCCTGAACGTGAAGCGGACCGGCGAGACGTACTGGCTCGACCTGTCGATCGAACCCGTTCGCGTGAACGGGGTTCTGACCGGTTTTGTCGCCGTCGAGTCCGACATCACCGAGCAGGTGCAGGCACGTGAGGCACTGCAGCGCGAGCGCGAAGCGCTGGAGCACACCACGGCATTGCTCAATGAAGCGCAGGCACTGGCCCGCATGGGGAGCTGGGAATTCGACTTCAGCAGCGAGCAGGTGCAGTGGTCGCGGGAAACGTACAATCTGTTCGGGCGCGACACCGAGCTGGGGGCGCCCGACTACGACGCGGTTCTGGCCGGCTATCATCCTGACGATGCCGCCCGGTTGCAGGAGGCGGTGGAACGCGCCGCCACGACCGGCGAAGCCTACTCCCTCGTGTTGCGCACTGCCGGTCGGAACCCCATGGTGCGCTGGGTGCGAGGGGAAGGCCGGGCGCGCCGCGCTGCCGATCGTACCATCATCGGGCTGTACGGCACGGTGATGGACGTGACCGAGGCGATCGAGCGTGAGGAAGCGTTGCGGCAGGCGCAGGAACGTGCCGAAGCGGCGAATCGCAGCAAGAGCGAATTCCTCGCCAACATGAGCCACGAAATCCGCACACCGCTCACGGCCATTCTCGGATATACCGATCTGCTCCGCGAGGAGCATCTGCAGCGGTCGCCGGCGGGGAACGACCACGGACAGGCACTCGACACCATCCGTCGCGCCGGCGAGCACTTGCTGACGGTCATCAACGACATTCTCGACATCTCCAAGATCGAGGCCGGCAAGCTCGAGATCGAACAGGTCAATACGCCGCTCCCCGCGGTGCTGCTCGACATCGAGAGTCTCATGCGCGCACGCGCACAGGCCAAGGGCGTGGTCCTCGAGACCCGGCTCGTGACGCCGGTGCCGGACCGCATCATGGCCGACCCCACGCGACTGCGGCAGATCCTCATGAACCTCGTCGGCAACGCGGCCAAGTTCACCGAGCGCGGGCGCATCCTCGTGGAGACAGGCGTGGAACGCAGCGGCGGTCAGGACATGCTGGTCATTGCCATCGACGACACGGGACCGGGGATGAGCGAGGAGCAGGCCGCCCACCTCTTCCGGCCGTTCACCCAGGGCGATACCTCCGTCACGCGCCGTCACGGCGGCACCGGCTTGGGGCTCACGATCAGCCGCCGTCTTGCCGAGCTGATGGGCGGCGAAGTGGATCTGGTACAGACCGCCGTGGGGCGCGGCTCGCGCTTCGAACTGCGGTTGCCGGTCCGCGCCGCTGCCGAAGCGCGCCAGATCGCACGCCTCGATGTCTTCGTTACGCCGCACGTCGCTGCCGAGGCGCCACCGAGCGCCCTCGCCGGGCGTCGCGTGCTGTTGGCGGAAGACGGTGAAGACAACCAGCGCCTGATCTCCGTGCTGCTCAAGGCGGCGGGAGCGGAGGTCACGGTCGTGAGCAACGGCCGACAGGCGCTCGAAACGCTCGAGTGGGTGCAGGCGGGTGGTGGGGCATTCGATCTGCTGCTGACCGACATGCAAATGCCCGAAATGGACGGATACACCCTCGCCTCGGCGCTGCGCAGCACTGGAAACACCATGCCAATCATTGCATTGACCGCGCACGCTATGGCCGAAGATCGTCAGAAGTGTCTCGATGCCGGGTGCGACGATTACGCGACCAAGCCGATCGACCGCCGGGCGCTGATCTCCACCTGCGCGCGCTGGACCACGCGTGTGGAGCTGTTCCCGGGCGTCACCGATGGCGGGAGCATGACGGATGCGACGGTGCCGGCATCTGGCCACCACGAGGCCGTGCCAGACTACCTCGTGAGTGACCTGCTCGAAGACCCCGATCTGGCCGAACTGGCCAACGGTTTTGCCGATGCCTTGCCGGCCCGTGTGCAATCCATTGTCGACAGCGTGGAGCACGGGGATCGTGACGCCGCGTCGCGGCTCACGCATCAGCTCAAGGGAGCAGCTGGCAGCTATGGCTTTCCGGTGGTCAGCGATGTGGCCCGGCAGCTCGAACATGCCCTCAACGATGACCTGCCGCGCGACGCGCAGCAGCATCTCGCCCAACTCGCGGCATACGCCGAAGCCGCGCGTCGAGGGCTGGCCATGCAGTCGGGAGTACCGACATGAGCGGCCCCGTGGATGGCATGCCGGCCACGCCGATCTCTGCCGGCCCGGAAGGTGGCGGGGACGACGAAGGGGAGGAGCGCCGGCGTCCCTCGTGGGAAGTGGCGCAACGGCTCGCTGCCCGCGTGCTGCTGATCGACGACGATCGGGACATCCACAATCTCGTGGGTGCGATGCTGCGTCCCCTTGCCGTGCAGCTGGCCAGCGCGTTCGACGGGGCGAGTGGTGTGGCGCAGGCGTGCAACAATCCCCCGGAGCTGATCCTCCTCGATCAGGAGCTTCCCGACGCGACGGGGGTGGAGGTGCTGCGGCGCATCCGTGCCGAACCGCTGCTCAACAACGTGCCGGTCATCATCGTGACCGGCAGTGAGCGTCGCGACGTGCTCACGGCCTGCTTCGCCGGTGGTGCGTCGGACTACATCCGCAAGCCGTTCTTCGGTGCCGAGCTGCGCGCACGCGTGCAGAGTGTGATCGAACGACAGCGCATGCTGGCCGAACTGGGGCGCGCAGCGCACGTGGACTCGCTGACCGGTCTGCCAAACCGTTCGCTCCTGCACCTGCGGTTGCAGCACGCGATCGACCACGCCCGATGCGAGCCCGCGTACGGCTTCGCCCTGATGTTCATCGACTTCGATCGCTTCAAACTCATCAACGACAGTCTTGGTCACGAGGTGGGCGATCAGCTGCTCGTGGAGATCGCGCGTCGCCTCCGCAACAACCTGCGGGCCCATGACTGCATTACCCGCGATTCCGCCGGCACGACCGTGGCGCGTTTGGGTGGCGACGAGTTCGTCGTCATCCTCGATGACGTGCCCGACGTGGAGACCGCCACCGCGATCGCCCATCGTCTGCTTCCCGTGCTGGAGCAGCCGTACGAGCTGATGGATCATGTGGTGCGCACCAGTGCGAGCGTGGGGATCGTGCACAGCAGCGGAGGCTACGAGCACTCCGACGACATGCTGCGCGATGCCGACATTGCCATGTACGAGGCCAAGGCGCGCGGCAAAAACTGCTTCGTGATCTTCACCCCCTTCATGCGCGAAGCCGTGCACAATCGCCTTCGGCTGGAGAATGCACTGCGCGACGGTATCGGCAGCGACCAGTTCTTTCTCGTCTTTCAGCCCATCGTGTCACTGGAGGACCGTCGGGTGGAGAGTGTGGAGGTGCTCGTACGCTGGCGGCACCCGGAGCTCGGCATGATTTCACCGGCGGCGTTCATCCCGATCGCCGAGGAAACCCGCCTGGTGCTTCCACTGTCCGACTGGGTGCTGCGCCGTGCGTGTGAGCAATTCGTTCGCTGGCAGCGTGAGATGCCGGAGCTGGCGCCCTCGTACATCAGCGTGAATCTCTCCCGCGTGCAGCTCGCGGACCCCACCGTGGCCGAGCGGACCATGGCGATCCTCCGGGAGACCGGCATGTCGCCGGAGCGCCTGCAGCTCGAGGTCACGGAGTCACAGCTCATGCAGCATCGTGAAATGGCGCTCGAGTTGCTCACCACATTCAAGGCGCAGGGGATCCGGCTCGCGATGGATGATTTCGGCACGGGCTATTCTTCGCTGTCCTGCCTTCAGGAGTACCCCTTCGATGTGCTCAAGGTGGATCGTGCACTCACGGAGAATGTGAGTCGTGGTCGTGGCTACTCGGCGCTCCTGCACGCCGTCATGACCCTCGCCGACAACCTTGGTCTCGAGGTGGTGGCCGAAGGGATCGAGCGCATGGAGCAGTTGGTGCTGCTGCAGGCACTCGGATGTCCGTTCGGACAGGGATATCTCCTGGCTCGTCCACTCGAGGGGCGGGGTTTCGAAGAGTGGATCTCCGATCCGGCGGGCCTGCGCGTGGAGGCGGCCTGATGACCAGCAACGACATGGTGATCCGGGTCACGATGGAGCGCGTGGGGGCCGTGGCGACCCTGCCAACGGTGGCGCTCCAGATCATGCGGATCGCCGATGACCCGGCGGCAACCGAGGATACGCTGCACGAGGTGTTGCTGACCGATCCCGCCCTCGCCGCCCGCGTGCTCAAGGTGGTCAACTCGGCGTTCTATCGCCGGCAGCGTGAGGTGGCGAGTCCACGGGCCGCGATCCGCTTGCTCGGCGTGGATGCCATCCGCAACATCGCACTCGCGGCCAGTCTGCACCGGTTGTTCCGCGGGCGTCGCGCCATTCCCGGATTTGATGCCGGTAACGTCTGGCATCACTGCGTGGCGGTCGGTACGGCAGCTCGTGATCTCGCCGCGCGCACGGGGGTGGCCAGTGCAGAGGAGGCGATGCTGGCGGGACTCCTGCACGATATCGGACTGATCGTGGCCATGCAGGCGTGGCTCCCCGAATTCACCTCTGTGATACAGCAGGTGGAACTGGCGGATGCACCGTCGTTCCTCGAGCTCGAAATGCAGGTGCTCGGGGCCACCCATGAGCAGCTTGGCGGCGCCCTGTGTGATGCCTGGCATTTCCCCGCCACGCTGGTACGTGCCTGCCGCCACCACCACGATTTCCGCGAACTCCCGTGGCAGGAGCAGCGACTGCCGGCACTGATCCACTTGGCGGATGCGCTCGCTGCGCGGATCGGTGTGGGGTACACGCGGACCGTCAGCGCCGAGGCTCCGCTCCCTGAGGCGCTCGCTATCCTGCAACTCACCCCGGACGAGGTGGTCGAGGTGGAGGCGTCGCTGCGCGACGCACTGCCGCAGGCGGTGTCGTTGCTGGCGGCCTAGCGCGCGCTAAGTTTCCGCCATGCATCTCGACGAATATCAGCAGCTGGCGGCGCGCACGCTCGGTCGCGACCGCACGCACGAGCAGCAGCTCGCCAACGCCGCACTCGGGCTCACGGGAGAAGCCGGCGAAACCGCCGAGCTGATCAAGAAGCATCTCTTCCATGCCACGCCGCTCGATCACGACGCGCTCGTGAAAGAGCTCGGTGATTGCCTCTGGTACATCGGCGCCTTCGCGACGGTGCTGGGGCTGTCACTCGACGAGATCGCCCAGCGCAACATCGACAAGCTGCGGAAGCGGTATCCGGAAGGCTTCGATCCGGAACGCAGCCGCAATCGCACCGAGTAGGCGGCGTATCCCCGGCTTGGTCACTCCCGCGTGCTAGCGCAGGAACGAACGTCCGTCGAAATGCGTATCGGCGGAGATCGCCAACAGGTCCAGCGCGGATGGTACGATGTCCGCCGTTCGTTGCGGGGGGCGCGTGGACGGTACGTCGAGCAGGAGCGGTACCAGCATCTGGTCCCGAAGCAAGGCGCCGTGCGTGGAGACGTGCGGGACCGGTTCGAATCGTGCCCGGAGGTCCCAACCGTCGGTGGCGGACAGCAACACGTCTCCCGACCGGTCGGCCGACGCGAGCCACGAAAGCTGGACGAGCGAATCCGGATACGCGGTGTGACAGGTCGCGTCCCACGCGGTGCAGGTATCGAGCTGCCGCAACGGTCCACCCAATCCCAGCGGATCACCATCGAGCGGACGATAGGAGAATCGCGCGCCCTGCGCCGTCTCGTATCGCTCCACCTCTCCGCTCCCGCGCGTGGCGTGCCGTATCTCCACCACGTGGGGTGAGCGGCTCACCGCCAGCAGGTCCACCGAAGGGCGTTCGAGCAGGCGGCTGAGGAGTCGGTCCCACTGTGCGGCGTGGGTGTGCCACCAGCGGCGCGTCCGTTCCGCCGGCGCGAAGTAGAGATGCGCCATGGCATTGCCACCCACCATGAGCGCCACGTCGGGATTCTTGACGTTGAGCCGTGGATGCGCGAGGACGCGGAGCCCCTCGGTCTCCAACCAGCCGTGCAGGTCGTCGTGCTGCGAGACCGGGGCGTGCCCATGATCGCCCGTGACCCACACATGCAGCGAGTCGAGCCACCCGTCGCGGGCGGCAATGGCCCGGGCCTGCGCCACGGCCGCGTCCACGTCGGCGATCGCGGCACGCACGGCGTCGGAGTACGGACCGTACTTGTGGGCGAACTTGTCGGGGCTGGTGATCGCGAGGATGGCGGCACGCGGGCGCACCCGGCCGAACTGCCGGAGGAAGGCGGCGGTCGCCTGGCGTTCCACCTTGCGCCAGCCGAGCAGGTTGCCCCGGAAGTGCGACGGCGCGGCGCGCAGCATCCACCCGATACCGCGCCCGATGCGGCCGTGCGTGGCGCCACGCGACAACATGCTCATCGCCGAGAGCGAGGGTTTTGCATATTCGAGCAGCGTGGGCGCGTCACGCGACACGTCGCTGTCCACGTGCCAGATGTCGATGCCGGCGTAGCTGCGTGACTGCGCCGGCGACCAGCGCAGCGAACGTGCGCGATCGTACCAGCGGAGCCCCGGTAGTCCCATGCGGGCCGGGTGTCGTCCCATGAGGAACGGCACGTAGGCCGGGCCCGTGACCGAGGGAAACGACGAGGTGATGGCACCGTAGCTGCCGCGCGCACGGAGCGCGGCCAGTGTGGGCGCTCGTCCGGCGTTCATCTCCTCTTCCAGGACATCAGGGCGCACCCCATCGGCGATCACCAGGAGCAGCCGGCGATCGATGGTGGTATCATGCCTCATGCTGTTCTCTGCTTCGTCTCAGCACCCGCATCCTCATGGCGAAATCCCGACGTAACGCCCCTCGTACGGCCACTGGCAAACAGGCGTCCCCCGGCACCCGAATCAAGGCCGAGCAGAATTCGCTCGACGCCTACCGCGAGCGCACCGAGGAGGGACATCGCGCCGCGGGGCGCGAGCCGGCTTCGACTCAACCACTCGTCTCCAGTGGGGCACGGGTCGTACGCCGCCGCATGGATCCGCGACTCGTGGACCAGGCCCTCCGTGATCGGCCAATGCTCACGGAAGACGAAAAGTTGCTGCAGAGCCCCAAGGACGAAGCCACGGCCTTCACGCGTTCCGATCCGTGGCGTGTCATGCGCATTACGTCCGAGTTCGTGGAAGGGTTCGACGCGCTCTCCGACATCCAGAAGGGCGTGACGATCTTCGGTTCGGCCCGCACCGGCCCGGACGATCCCATGT
>CAZNZG010000009.1:10280-34713 GCA_964577455.1 uncultured Gemmatimonas sp.
TACGAGGCAGCCCGCGAAACCGCGCGCATTCTCGCCGAACAGGGCTTCTCCATCCTCACGGGGGCCGGACCGGGGATCATGGAGGCGGCCAATCGCGGCGCGAAGGACGGCGGCGGGCATTCGGTGGGGTGCAACATCGAACTCCCCTTCGAGCAGGGCGCCAATCCGTACGTGGATACGCTGGTGAACTTCCGGTACTTCTTCGTGCGCAAGACGATGTTTATCAAGTACTCGAATGCGTTCATCATCTTCCCCGGGGGCTTCGGGACACTCGACGAACTCTTCGAGGCCCTCACGCTGATCCAGACGGGCAAGATCTACCAGTTCCCCGTGATTCTCTTCGGAGCGCGGTACTGGGCCGGCCTGGTGCGCTGGATCAACTCGCGCATGGCCGGCGAGGGGAAGATCTCGCCGGGCGATCTGGACCTGCTGCTGCTCACTGACGATCCCATGGAGGCAGCACAGGCCGTCATCGACGCCCACGAGGCGCAGACGGCGGCCGGCCGCATCCTCGACGCGGAAGCCTGAACCGGCGCTGTGGGTCGTGCTCGGCCACGGCCCAAAAGGCGCGCCGCGCCTTGAACCCCTCGTCCGTCCTGCCATATTACGGGGCACACCGCGCCCGGCCCCAACGGCCGGGCGTTCGCCATTTATCCGGCCTCAGCTGGCACGCGCATGTTCCAGGAACTCATCGCCCAGATGGCACGCGAAGTCGAGAAGCTCCAGTTCGAGCTGAACGTCACGCTGCCCGCCGAAATCCGCAAAGCCGTGGAGCTCGGTGACCTGAAGGAAAACAGCGAGTACAAGGCGGCCCTGGAGCGGCAGCAGTTCGTGCAGGCCCGGCTCGGGCAGCTCACGCAGCGCGTCACGAAGCTCGCCAACATCGACATCACGCAGATCCCTGCCGACCGCGTCGGGCTCGGGTCACGCGTGGTGGTGGAAGATGAGCAGAGCAAGGCGCGCGAAACGTACGAGCTGGTGTTCGGTGACGCCGGTGAACTGCAGGACGGCCACGTGACCATGGGGTCGCCGATCGGCCGTGCGCTGCAGGGGAAGGCCGTGGGCGAGCAGGCGATCCTCAAGCTGCCCACCAAGGTGCGGCGATTGCAGATCGTCGTGCTCCATACGATCCACGACCGCAACGCCGACGAGCTGGTCTGACGTCCACGCCGCACCAGGGACCCCCATGCGCGCCGCCATCTACGAACATCGTGGAGCCGTTCCGCAGGACGTGATCGCGTGTGTCGAGCAGCCCACGCCGGTGCCAGCCGCCGGCGAGGTCCTGCTGGAGATGCTCGCCGCCCCGATCAACCCGTCCGACGTGCTGTCGCTCACGGGCCACTATGGGCTGCTCCCGCCGCTGCCGGCGGTGGGCGGCAACGAAGGCGTCGCGCGCGTGAGCGCACTCGGTGATGGCGTGGATACGCTGGCCGTTGGTGATCTGGTGCTGATGCCCATGAGCGGCGGAACGTGGCGCACGCATGCCGTGACCCATGCGGCCGCCGTCATGCGCCTGCCCGCGGCGGGGGCGTCACCAGAGATCGTGCAGCAGCTGGCGATGCTCATGGTCAACCCGCCAACCGCGGCACTCCTCCTGTCCGAGTTCGTCACGCTTGGCGAAGGTGACTGGGTCATTCAGAATGCAGCCAACAGCGGCGTGGGCGAGTACGTGATCCAGCTCGCCCGTGCGCGCGGTGTGCGCACGGTGAGTGTGGTGCGCCGCGAGTCGGCGGTGGCCCCGCTCGAGGCGCTCGGCGGCGACGTGGTCCTCGTGGACGGTCCCGATCTCGCCGCGCGGGTCGCGGCCGCCACCGACAAGGCCCGGATTCGGCTCGCACTCGATGCCGTCGGCGGCAGTGCCACCGATCGGCTTGCGCAATGCGTGGCCGTGGGCGGCACGCTGGTGAACTACGGCGCCCTCAGCGGCGAGGCGTGCAAGGTGGCCCCGGGGTCGTTCGTGTTCCGCGACATCACGCTTCGTGGCTTCTGGCTGGTCAACTGGTTCCGGCGTTCCACTCCCGCCGAGCAGCAGGCGCTGTACGGTGACCTCGCCACGCGCATCGCTCGCGGGGAACTGCACACCCGTGTGCATGCCACCTATCCGCTGGCGCAGGTGCGAGACGCCGTCGCCGCTGCCGCCGCAGGTGGGCGCGACGGGAAGATCCTGCTCGTTCCCTGACGGCTCGCTCGTCGCGGACTGCGGCCGAGGCGAGCGAGCACGGCAACTTCCCTGAACGCATCAAGGCATCAAGGCATCGAGGCCTTGATGCCTCTTCACAATGGCGCTTTGGTGAGTCGTCGCCTCGGATGTCTTGATGCTCCTCCTGGACGTTTTCAGACGCCGCGTGCCATCACGCCTCGATCGTGAACAGCCGCGCCGCGTCGGCATCGTACTCGGCGATCGCCTGCGATTGACGCTCGGCTGACCAGTGCAGCAGTTCCCCCATGATCGGCGCGATGCGCCGCGCCGCGCTGCGGCCGTGGTCGCGGGTTTCGAACGCCACATGCGTGCGGCGGATCAGCACGTCGGCGAGCGTACACGCCAGTTCATGCTCGACGGCATGGGCCACCTCGGCGAGCAGATACGGGAGACCGTCGGCGATGCGTTGCCCGTATGTTTCGGTGCGCTGCGTGTACTCCCACACGCGCGTCCAGTGCGTGCCATAGCCCTGCATGAGCCGTTCACCGATGGCGGCATCGCCCGCGGTGGTGCGTGCTTCGGCCAGCAGTGATTCCCGCGAGGCAAAGGTACCACCGGGCAGCGGTGTCGCGGTGCTGCGGTGGTGTTGATGGGCCGGGGCGGATGGCGCGTCACGCAGTGCCGACACGGCGTGCTTCAGCACATCGGCGGCCATGGCGCGGTAGGTGGTCAGTTTCCCGCCCGTCACGCTCAACAGCCCATCGGCGCGGCGTGTGATGGCATGCTCGCGAGAGGCGGCATTGGCACTGTGCTCGCCAGCGCGGGCGGCCGCGAGGGGACGGATACCGCACCACGCACTCACCACGTCGGCGTCGGTGAGCTGTGCGGCAGGAAACAACCGATTCACCGACTGCAACAGATAGGTGACTTCGTTCCACGTGGCGCGCACGTTGTCGGGACCGTTGGTCGCAGGGCGTTCGGTGGTGCCGATGATCGTGTGTACGCCGGCAGGCAGCACGAACATCACGCGCCCGTCGAGCGGCGATACGATCGTCACAGCCCCGTGGTTCCCCACGCGTTCGCGGGGGACGGCAATGTGCGCACCGGCGGAGCCCAGGAGCTGTGAGCCGGTGGCCTCACCGGTCAGTGCCGCCGTGGCATCGCTCCACGGGCCGGTCGCATTGATGACCACCCGGGCCCGGACATCCATTCGTTCGCCGGTGAGGCGATCTTCGACCGTCACTCCTTCGAGACGTTGCGCCCCCCTGCGCAGGCCACCAACCACGGCACAGTGATTGATCACCGTGGCACCGGACGATGCTGCCCCAAGCACTGTGGCGAGCGTGAGGCGCGTGTCGTCGGTGGCGGCATCCCAGTAGCGCGCGCCGCCCAGCAGGTTGTCGGTGCCAAGCGCCGGCTCGTGGCGCCGCACCTCCTGTGCGGACAGTCCCTCGTGGCGCTGCACGTTGCGGAAGAGCGCGAGGGCATCGTACAGCATGAGGCCGGCGCGCACCTTCCAGCGTGGAACGCGTGCCCCCCGGTAGACCGGCCAGGTGAAGGCGAGCGGACGGACCAGATGCGGCGCCAGGTGCAGCAGCACACGACGCTCGTGGCTCGATTCGAACACCAGCCCCAGATGCCCGTGTTCCAGATAGCGTACTCCACCGTGCACCAGCCGAGACGAGCGACTCGACGTACCGGCCGCGAAGTCATCGCGCTCGACCAGCGCGGTCCGCCACCCTGCCAGCGCCGCTTCGCGCGCCACGCCGGCACCGGTGATGCCACCGCCGACCACCAGCACATCGAAGTGGCCGTCCCCGAGCGAAGCGAGCGCGGCGGCCCGTGAGAGCCCACCGTTCGACACGTTCTCCATGTCGGCACATTGACACCGGGGACGCCGCCCCGCCACCCCGTCTGCCCGAATCCCCGTCTGCCCGCCGTGTGTACTTCGGGCTAGCTTGCAGCATGCCCACCTTCGGAAACGGGCGCCGTGTCGCCATCGTCGCGGGCGTGCGAACGCCCTTCGCGCGCTCCGGCACTGCGCTCAAGGATTACACGGCCATCGATCTTGGCCGTTTTGCGGTCGGTGAACTCGTGCAGCGCACCGCGTTGAACGGGGCGGATGTGGACCTCATGGTGTACGGCACCGTGGTGCAGTCGGTCATCGCCCCCAACATCGCGCGCGAAGTGTCGCTGATGCCGCACTTCCCCAAGACCCTGCAGGCCTACACGGTGAGCCGGGCCTGCGCGTCGGCCAATCAGGCCATCACCGACGCGGCCGACCAGATCGCACTGGGGCATGCCCACGTGGCCATCGCCGGCGGCAGCGAAAGTCTCACGCAGGTGCCCATCCTGCACTCACGCGGCATGAGCGACATCCTCGTGGCAGCATCCAAGGCCAAGAGTATGTCTCAGCGGGTGGCCACGCTCGCCCGCGTGCGCCCGAAGGATTTTGTGCCCATCACGCCGGCGATCGCGGAACCCAGCACCGGCGAGTCGATGGGGCAGAGTGCCGACAAGATGGCGAAGCTCAACGGCATTGCTCGCGACGCGCAGGACCGCTTCGCGCTGCGGTCGCATCAGCGCGCGGCGGCCGGACTCGACGATGGCCGCCTTGCCGCGGAGATCGCCCCGGTACCGGTGCCGCCGCGGTTCGACACCATGCTCACCACGGATAACGGCGTGCGCCGCGATTCCACCTACGAGCAGCTGGCGTCACTCAAGCCGGTGTTCGACCGACAGTATGGCACGGTCACGGCGGGCAATGCGTCGCCACTCACCGACGGCGCGAGCGCCGTGCTGCTCATGAGCGAGGAGCGCGCGCAGGCGTTGGGGTACACGCCGCTCGCCTACATTCGCTCTTATGCCTATGCCGCCGTCGATCCCGGCGAGCAGCTGCTGCAGGCCCCCGTGATCGCGGCGCCCATCGCGCTCGCGCGGGCGGGGCTCGCCCTCAAGGATCTCGACCTCGTGGAAATGCACGAGGCATTCGCGGCCCAGGTGCTGAGCAACGTGCAGGGGTTGGCGAGCAAGTCGTGGGCCGAACGCGCCGGCTTCAGCGCCCCCGTGGGCGAAGTGAACCCGGACATCCTCAACGTGATGGGAGGCTCGCTCTCGATCGGCCATCCCTTCGGGGCCACCGGCGCGCGGGTGCTCACCACGCTGTGCCACGAGCTGCAGCGTCGCGACGGTCAGTTCGGCATGCTCACCGTGTGCGCCGCCGGCGGCATGGGGCACGCCATGATCGTGGAGCGCGACCGATGAGCATGCACGACGAAACCACGGGGCTGTCACTCACGGTGGAGCAGGGGGTGGCCATCGTCGCGTATGATCAGCCCCAGTCGCCCGTCAATACGCTCAACTCGCGCGTGGGACCGGTATTCGAGCGGATCTTCGCACGCATCGAGCAGGACCCCGCGATCTGCGGTGCGGTGATGGTGAGCGGAAAGTTCGACAGTTGGATTGCCGGCGCCGATATCGACGAACTCGCGCGCGTGACCACCGCGGCCGACGGCGAGGCGTTGTCGCTCGGCGGGCATGCCCTGCTCAACCGGCTGGCCGCGATGACGAAGCCGGTGGTTGCCGCCATTCATGGCGCCGCCCTCGGTGGAGGGCTCGAAGTGGCGTTGGCCTGCCGGTATCGTCTGGCGTCGGATCATCCCAAGACGGTGCTGGCGCTCCCCGAGGTGCAGCTGGGGCTCATTCCGGGGGCTGGTGGAACGCAGCGGTTGCCGCGGATCGTGGGGTTGCAGGCCGCACTCGACATGATCCTCACCGGCAAGAACATCCGCGCGAAGAAGGCGTGGCAGATGGGGCTCGTGCACGAACTGGTGCATCCCGCGATTCTGCGCGACATCGCCGTTCGCCGCGTGCAGGAGCTGGCCAGTGGGCGCGCCCCGGAGCTCAAGCCGCGCAAGCAGAACGCCACCGCGATGCTGCTCGAGGAGAATGTGTTGGGCCGCACGCTGGTGTTCAGAAAGGCACGCGAGACCGTGCTCAAGAAGACGCGCGGCAAGTATCCCGCCCCGCTCGCCGCGCTCGAGGTGATTCAGCGCGGCTACAGCGACGGGTTCGAGGCGGGGCTGCGCGAGGAGGCCCGACAGTTCGGCGCGCTGGCGGTATCGCCCGAATGCCGGCAGCTCGCGTATCTCTTCTTCGCCACCACGGCGCTCAAGAAGGACCGTGGGGTCCCGGAGGGAGTGGAAGCCGCACCGCGTGCGGTGAAGAAGATCGGTGTGCTCGGCGCCGGGTTCATGGGGGCGGGTATCACCAGCGTGGCGGTGCAGGCGGGCACGCTGGTGCGCCTCAAGGACGCCGGGGCCGATCGATTGGCGGCCGGCTGGCGTGCAGTGCGCGAGGTGCTCAGAGAGCGCCTGAAGAAGAAGCAGATCACGCGGCTGCAGTTGGACGACACGATGTCGCTGGTGGGGACCACCACCGACTACCGCGGTTTCGCCAATGTGGACCTCGTGATCGAGGCGGTGTTCGAGGATCTCGCGGTGAAGCATCAGGTGCTGCGTGAAGTGCACGCGGCCGCACCGCAGGCGATCTTCGCGTCGAACACCAGCACGATCCCGATTCGCGACATCGCGGCGGCCTCTCCACGACGCGACCTGGTGGTGGGCATGCACTTCTTCTCGCCGGTGCACAAGATGCCCCTGCTCGAAGTGATCGTCACGCCCGACACGAGTGCCGAGACCACGGCCACGGTGGTGCAATACGGCCGGCAGATCGGCAAGACCGTGATCGTCGTGCAGGATGGCGCCGGTTTCTACGTGAATCGGATCCTCGCTCCATATCTCAACGAAGCCGGGCGCCTGCTCGACGATGGCGCGCGCATCGGGGCGGTCGATGAGGCGCTGGTGCAGTTCGGCTTCCCCGTGGGGCCGATCACGCTCCTCGATGAGGTGGGGCTCGATATCGCCGGCAAGTCGGGGCCGATCATGGCCGCAGCGTTCGGTGACCGCATGCTGCCGTCGGACACGCTGCGTCGTGTGATCGAGAGTGGACGGCTTGGCCGCAAGGCCAAGCAGGGGTTCTACCGCTACGATGCTGCCGGGAAGCGTGACGGTGTGGATGACAGCGTCTACGCCCTCACTCCCGCCGGCACGAACCGCCTCGATGTGCCGCAGAGCGACATGCAGCAGCGGTGCGTGCTGCCGATGCTGAACGAGGCGGTGCGCTGCCTGCAGGAGGGCATCATCCGCAGCGCGCGTGATGGCGACATCGGCGCTGTGTTCGGTATCGGTTTTCCGCCCTTTCAGGGTGGCCCGTTCCGCTACCTCGATACGCTCGGCCTCACGACGGTCGTACAGCAGCTCGATGCCCTCAATGCCCGCTTCCCGGGCCGCTTCGAGCCGGCGCCGATGCTGCGCGACATGGCCGCGAGCGGCCGCCGCTTCCATCCCTGATCCCTCCCCAGCTCATGGCCACCACCCCGTTGCATCCACGTATTGCCGAAGTGATCACGGCGCTCACCGCGGCGCAGCGCGAGATGGACGCGGTCTGTGCCGGCATCACGACGGCGCAGGAGTCGCGGCGCATCGGCGACGGGTGGACGGTGGCACAGGTGGTGGAGCACGTGGCCATCGTGGAGGGCGGCGCCGGTCGGATCGTGAGCAACATTGCGAAGCAGGTGGCGGATCGTCCCGAAACGAGCGACGAGCCCGTGGCGGGGGCACTCGATCGGTATCGCGTGGCCGATCCGTCGTTCCGCAAGGTGGAGGCCCCCGAAATGGTACAGCCGGCGAACGGCCTACCGGTGGCCGAATCGATGGTGCGCCTGCGCGAGTCGCGCGCGCGGCTCATCGCCGCGCTCGAGGCGGCGTCGGGAACGGCGCTTGGTAATGCGCATTTCCCCCACCCGTTGTTCGGCCCGCTCGATGGATATCAGTGGGGGCTACTGGCCGCCCAGCACCAACTTCGTCATCTCGTGCAGATCCGCACCATCCTCGCTTCCTGAGTCGATCATGTCTGCCGCACTGCCGTTCACCTACTACGGTCATTCCTGCTTTGCCGTCATCGTCGACGGCGTGCGTCTGCTCTTCGATCCGTTCATCACCGGTAACCCGAAGGCGGGCAGCATCGATGTGAACAGCATCGAGGCCGACTACATCCTCATTACGCACGGGCATGGCGATCACCTGGCCGATGCGGTGGCGATCGCCACGCGCACCGGTGCCATGGTGATCAGCAACTACGAGATCGCCTCGTGGCTGGGGAAGCAGGGGGTGAGCCGGACGCACGGCCTGAACTTCGGCGGTTCCTACGCGCTGCCGTTTGGGCGAGCGAAGTACGTGGTGGCGGTACACAGCAGCACGCTTCCCGACGGCTCACCGGGGGGCAATCCGGGCGGCTTCGTGGTGACCAACGGCACCCGCACGTTCTACTACGCGGGCGACACGGCGCTTACCTACGACATGAAGCTCATCGAGGCCGAGTTCTCGGTCGACTTCGCGGTGCTTCCCATCGGTGACACGTTCACCATGGGCCCCGAAGACGCCGCGCGCGCCGCCGCGTTCGTTGGGACCGGCAAGGTCATCGGCGTGCACTTCGATACCTTCCCGCCGATCGCCATCGATCACGGCGTGGCGCGCGGCCATTTCGAGCAGCTGGGCATGGAACTCGTGCTGCCGGTGATCGGGGAGACCATCGCCCTGTGATGCGCCGCGCTCTGCCCCTCACCTCGGCCGCCACGCTCCTGCTGGCAGCGTGCGGCGGTTCCGTCACCAGTGGTGCGTCGTCGCCTGCGCCGGCATCGTTGCCGCGCACGCGTGCCGAACTCACCGAGTACCGCGAAACGTCGTCGTACGCCGACGTCATGGCCTTCGTGGACTCGCTGCGCGCACTCGGCGCGCCGATCGCCATCAACGAACTGGCGAAGTCCCCCATGGGGAAGTCGGTGCCGTTGCTCATCGTGTCGCGCCCCGCCGTGACGACACCGGCCGCCGCACGCGCGCTCGGCCGCCCGGTGGTGTACCTGCAGGCCAACATCCATGCCGGTGAAGTGGAGGGGAAGGAGGCGGTGCTTGCGCTGCTCCGCGACTGGTCGTTCGGACGACGCCCCAATGTGCTCGACTCGCTGGTGCTGGTCGTGGTGCCGATCTACAACACCGACGGGAACGACAAACTGGCGGCGCAGGCGCGCAATCGTGGGGCACAGAACGGTCCCGAAATGATCGGTGAACGCCCCAACGGTGCGGGGCTCGATCTCAATCGCGATTACATCAAGGCCGAAGCGCCGGAGACGATGGGGTCGCTGCGCGCCTTTACCGCGTGGGAGCCCGATGTCTTCATGGACCTCCACACCACCAACGGCAGCTACCACGGCTACGCGCTCACCTACTCTCCGTCGCTGCATCCGGCGGCACCGCTCGCGCCGTTCACGGCCGACACGATGCTCCCCGAGATTCGTCGCCGCATGAAAGTACGCCACGGCTTCGAGGTCTTTCCGTACGGCAACTTTACCGGTGCCAACGGGCGTGAGAGCATTACCGCCGATACCAAGTCGGGGTGGTGGACCTACGAGCACAAGCAGCGCTTCGGTACCAACTACGCCGGACTGCGCGGGGGGATCAGCATCCTCAGCGAAGCGTACTCGCACGATCCCTTCGACCGTCGCGTGGCCAGCACCCGCGCCTTCGTGCAGGAGGTGCTGTCGTACGTGGCCGATCCGCGTTCACGGATCGCGTCGCGTGTGACGCAGGGCGTGGCAGCCTCCACGTTCGGTGCCGGTGCCGCGCGCGCCATCCCCGTGCGGGCCCGCTTCTCCACGCGCCCCGACACGCAGCCCGTGCTGGTCGAACGGCTCGACCGCATCGCCGACAGCACCCGGCTCACGCAGCCGGGGGTGCCGCGCGGCATTCAGCGCTCCGGCGTGATCACGGCGCAGCGCATGCCCGTGGTGGACCGCTTCGAGGCCGCGCTCACCCGCCAGCCCGCACCGTATGGGTACCTCATCGAAGGGGACTGGCCCAAGGCGCGGCAGCTGCTGGAGGCGCATGGGGTGCCCTTCACCGCGCTGTCTGCCGCCGCCACGGTGCAACTCGAGGAGTTCGTGGTGGATTCGGTGATCGCGTCGGGACGCCTCTTTCAGGGGCACCGGGAGGTGTCGCTGATGGGCCGCTGGCGCCCCGCCACACGCTCCGTGGCCGCCGGGACCCTGATGGTCGGGGCCGGAACGCGGCGCGACCTGCTGGCGATGCTGCTGCTGGAGCCGGAGAGCGACGACGGGCTGGTCACCTGGAATGTGTTCGATCCGGCCCTGGCGGCCGGGAAAGCCGCCCCCGTGGTCCGCTTGACGGCTCCCCTCCGTTAGTTTCCTGCCATGCTTCGAACGTCCCTCCTTTATCTCTCGCGCCAGCAAGGCGTCTTCAATTTCGTCAAGAACGTCGGATTTGCGCGCAAGATGGCGTCGCGCTTCGTCGCGGGCGAAACGATCAACACTGCCATCGAGGCGGTCGCCCGACTCAACGACAAGGGCATCTCGGCGTCGCTCGACCTGCTCGGCGAAAGCGTGCACAGCGAGGCGGAAGCTCGGGAGACGGGGCGCCAGTACCTCGAGATCCTCGACCGGATTCAGGCGCGCAAGCTCAACGCCAATGTGTCGGTCAAACTCACTGCCCTCGGCCAGGACATTTCGGATGACCTCGGCGTGGAAGTGGTCCGCGAGGTGATCACGCGGGCGAAGCAGTACGACAGCTTCGTCCGGCTCGACATGGAGTCGAGCGCGTATACCGATCGCACGCTCGATACGTTCGAACAGAAGCTCTTCCCCGGACACGAGAACAACGTGGGGGTGGTGCTGCAGAGTGCGCTCCGCCGTACCCTCGCCGATGTGGAGCGGTGCAACCGGCTCTCGGCGCGCGTGCGCATCTGCAAGGGCGCGTATCTCGAGCCGCCCAACGTGGCGTTTCCCGACAAGGCCGACGTGGACCGCAACTATGTGGCCGCGATGAAGAAGCTCATGACGGAGGGGCGCTACCCCGGTCTCGCCACGCACGACGAGCAGATCATCGCCGAGGCGAAGCGTTTTTCGCAGGAGCAGGGGATCTCGCCCGATACGTTCGAGTTCCAGATGCTCTACGGCGTGCGTCGCGACCTGCAGGAGCAGATCGTGAAGGAGGGGTTCCGCATGCGCGTCTACGTGCCCTTCGGGAGTCAGTGGTATCCGTATCTGATGCGCCGGCTCGCCGAACGCCCCGCGAACATTGCGTTCATGGCCGGCAACATCGTGAAGGAGTCGCTTGGCGGCTGACCCGCAGGGCGAGCGCCCCGACGTCCATCACGGTCATCATCACCCGCCGGATCATGCGGCGGGTGACGAGCGCACGCTCGGCGGGTACATGGCGGTGCACAAACGGCCGGCCGCGTTCGAGGGAGTGGACGGCCGCTCCTACTCGGCCGACATCCTCACCGACACGACCGGGGATCGCGCGGCTCCGTGGGGGGCCTACCTCTTTTTCGTGAAGTGGGGCATGGGCGAGCCCGAGGTGCAGGGGCACCTCGAGACCGGCTTCCTCGTCACGGGCGTAAGTGAGGCCGTGGTGCGCCATCAGCTTGGCGCGATGCAGTTGGCCACGGTGAAGGCCACCCTCGATGGACTTATCCGCGGGGGGCGCGATGCATGATTCCGATGGCGTGCTGAAGGTGCAGCATGGCCCGGTCCCCCCCGACCTGTCGGTGGATGGCGTGGTGGTGCAGGGCACCGGTGGCGTGTGGGACGTGCGCCTCGACAGCGGTGCCGTGGCCCAGGCCTCGCTGCGCGGGCGCCTCAAGCAGGAAGAGCGCGCCCACATCAAGCTCGCCGTGGGCGACCGGGTGACCATCCAATGGGACAATCGCGATCCCGGGGCCTGGTTCATCACCACCATCCATGAGCGTCGCAGCAAACTCGCGCGCCGTGCGCGGGGGGGGGCCCGCGGTGAACGGGTGGTGGTGGCAAATCTCGATCAGGTGCTGGTGGTGTTCGCCGCGGCGAACCCGGAACCACACCCACGCATGGCCGACCGCTTTCTGGTCATCGCCGAAGCCAACGGCCTCGACGCCCGCATCGTGGTGAACAAGTGCGACCTGGTGCCGGCAGCGCGGTCGCGGGCGCTGTTCGCCGAGCATGCGGCGGCGGGTTACCCGGTGCACTACACGAGCGTGAAGACGGGCGAGGGGCTCGAGGAGCTGCGCGCCGAGGTGGGTGGACGCAGCTCGGCGCTGTCCGGTCCGTCCGGGGTGGGGAAGTCGTCGTTGATGAATACGCTCTTCCCCGGGCTCGAGCTGCGCACCGCCGCGATCAGCGAAAGCGTCAACAAGGGGCGGCATACCACGGTTGGTGCCGTGCTGCACCCGCTGCCGGGCGGCGGATTCCTCGCCGACACCCCAGGGCTACGAGAAGTCGGCTTGTGGGGCATTGATGCCGCTGATGTGGCGCATTGCTTCCCGGAGTTCAGGCCGCTGCTCGGGGAATGCCGCTTCGCCAACTGCATTCACACGGTCGAACCTGGGTGTGCCATCCGGGACGCTGTGGCGGCCGGCACCATCGCTCAGGGACGCTACGACAGTTACCTGAAGCTGCGGGAAGAACTGGCGGGGCAGAAGGGCAACTGAGAACCGGCGAAAAGAGGCAAGGGAAAGGGGCAACTGAGAGACAGCGTAACCGGTTACGGGAAAAGGGGCATGTCTTTTCCCATAACCCTTTCCCCCTTTCGCTGTTTCGCCGTCTGGCCGTCCGCCCTTTCTCACTTGCTCCTGATCGTCCCCAGCCCGCCGTCCACGCCGTACAGCTGCCCGGTGATCCAGGCGGCGTCGGTGCCCAAGAGGAAGGCCATCACGCCGGCCACATCGTCTGGGGTGCCTACGCGGCCGAGAGCGTGCATGGACTGCGAGGCTTGCAGCGCCGCGGGCGAGGCGGTGATGCGCGACGTGAGGGGGGTGTCCACCAGCCCCGGCGCCACGGCGTTCACGCGCAGGCCGCGCGAGGCGTAGGTCGCGGCCGCCGACAGGACCAGCCCCTGCACGCCGCCCTTCGCGGCGGCAATCGCCTCGTGGTTCGACAACCCGATACGGGCGGCGGCGGTGCTGCACAGGACCACACTGCCGCCGGTGGGCATGACGCGCGCCGCAGCGCGCACCACACCGAACGCGCTGGTGAGATTCTGTGCGATCGTGTGCTGAAACTCCTCGAACTTCGTGAGGTGTGCCGGCTTGAGAAGCAGCGAGCCCACGCAGTTGGCGATGCCGCCAAGGGCGCCGTGGGTCGCCACGGCGGCATCGGTCACGCGATCGATCTCGCTCCAGTCCGTGGCATCGGCGGTGAGCCACTGCGCGCCAAGCTCGGCGCCGAGCGCGGCCAGCGGTTCCTCGCGGCGCGCGCAGAGAAACACCGGGGTGCCGGCGGCGGTGAGCCGGCGTGCGAGAGCGGCACCAATTCCACCGGTGGCGCCAAAAACGAGAACCGCGTGCGATGTCTGGGACATGCACGCGGAACTCGCGATACGACGAGGGGGTTCCCCAGCACGACGATCACCTGATGGCCACCGGGGACGGCCGCACCGGCCGACGCCTGCCGGTTAGGGCGACAAGCGGCGCTTCACCCACTGCCCGGCTTCCCTGCGGAACTGGATGCGGTCATGCAGGCGGCTGGCGCGTCCCTGCCAGAACTCGATCTCCTCCGGAACCACGCGGAAGCCGCCCCAGTGATCGGGAAGCGGTACCGGGCCACCCGCGAAGCGCTGTTCGTTCTCGGCCAGCTGTGCCTCGAGCACCTCACGCGACGACAGGACACTGCTCTGCGAGGAGGTCCACGCCCCGATACGGCTGGGGAGCGGGCGCGACTGGAACTACTGGTCCGATTCGGCGCGGCTCACCCGTTGCACGGCACCGTTGATGCGCACCTGGCGCTCGAGCTCCGCCCAGAAGAAACAGAGCGAGGCACACGGATTGTCCGCGAGTTCCGAGCCCTTGCGGCTGCGATAGTCGGTGTAGAACACGAAGCCCCGTGCATCGACACCCTTGAGCAGCACGATACGCGCCGAGGGATAGGCATCGGGCGTGGCGGTGGCGAGGCACATGGCATTGGGTTCGACGACCTCCGCCTTCACGGCCTCGTCGAACCACGTGGTGAACTGCACGATCGGATCGTCGGCCACGTCGGCTTCGGATAGCGCGTGCAGACGGTAATCCTTGCGGATGTCGGCGATGGACATGGGAAACAGGAAACAGGAAGCAGAAGGCAGGACGCAGGGAGCAGGACGCAGGACGCAGGGAGCGAATGCCGGCTCCGATGCATTCAACGTACACACTCACCCTTACGATCCACGAGCATCACCATGCGCACCGTTGCCCTCGAACTCTACGCCGACCTGGTCTGCCCCTGGTGCTGGATCGGCGATCGCCGTCTCTTCGCGGCCCTCGATGCGGTCCGTGCTCGGCACCCCGGGGTGCGATTCGACCTCACGTGGCGCCCGTTTCAGCTCGACCCCACCGTCCCGGTCGACGGGCGGGAATGGAGTGAGGTGATCGAGCACAAGTTCGGCGGCGCACTGCGCGCGGCCCCCATGTTCGAACGCGTGGCGTTGGCCGGCGCCGGCGACGGACTGGCGTTTCACTTCGATCGCATCACGCGCGCTCCCAACACGGTGCGCGGCCACGCCGTGGTGATGCACGCGCAGCATCGTGCCGTCGATCCGTGGCCGCTCGTGGACGCGCTCTTCGCTGCCTATTTCACCCATGGCGAAGATCTGGGCGACACGGACGTGCTGATCAGGCATGCCGCGGCTGCCGGTCTCGAGGCGGGCGAGGTGCGACACGCGCTGGAGCGCGGCAGCTACGATGTGGATGTGCAGCAGGGGCAGCGCGACGCCGCACGCCTCGGCATTCAGGGGGTGCCGTTTCTCGTGCTCGACGGCCGCTACGGTGTGAGTGGCGCGCAGCCGATCGAGGTGTTCGAGCAGGCGCTCGAGCGGGTGGCGACCGAGGAGCTGTAGCCCTCTCTCACACCTCGATCAACGGCAACGGCGCCCGCGGGTAGCTCTCCGGTACGCCTTCGAACGGATCGCCGGTGAACGGCTCACCGTCGGGCGTTTCCAGTACGAACCCGGCATCCTCGATCATGCGCAGGTCGTCGCGCGCCGTCTGCCCCTGCGTGGTGAGATAGTCGCCCACGAAGATCGAGTTGGCGGGATAGAGCCCCATGACCTGCATGCTGCGCAGGTGCACTTCACGCCCGCCGCTGATGCGGATCTCCTGCGTGGGGAGCAGCAGCCGGTAGAGGGTGAGGATGCGGAGGCACCGACGCGGGTCGAGTTGATTGTGGCCCGCGAACTCGGTGCCGGGCACCGGGATGAGGAAGTTCACCGGCACGCTCTTCACATCGAGCTCACGCAGCGACATGGCCAGGTCGATCACGTCGTCGTCGCTCTCACCCATGCCGAGGATGCCGCCGCTGCACGTCTTCATCCCCGCCTTCTTCACCGCCTCCACCGTGTTCACGCGATCCTCGAAGGTGTGCGTGCTCACGATTTCCGGGGTGTAGTTGGCCGACGTGTTGAGGTTGTGGTTGACCGTTTCCACGCCGGCCTCCTTGAGGCGCAGCACCTGCTCCTCGTTGAGCAGGCCGAGGCATGCACAGATCTTGAGATCGTGCTTCTCGCGCACGGCCTTCACCGCATCGAGGACCTTGCCGAACACCGTTTCCCCAGGCGAACGGCCGGAGATGACCATGCAGAGCGTCCCGGCCTTGAGCTGCGCCGCACGGTCGGCCGCTTCCATGATCCGTTCCTGCGCCATCATGGGATACTTCTCGATCTCGGCAGCGGAAATCTTGGACTGCGAGCAGTAGCCGCAATCCTCCGGGCAGAGCCCACTCTGCGCATTCAGCAGAAAGTGCAACCGGACGCGGTTCCCCCACGCCGCCCGACGCACGCGGTACGCAGCGGCCAACTGCTCGAGCAGCTGATCGTCGGAGGCCGACAACACGGCATGCGCTTCGGCACGGGAAAGCACCTCACCCGCGAGGGACTTGTCGGCAAGGGACTGCCAATTGATCTGCATGGTCATGGTACGGAATGCCTGGGGTGCGGAACGGCGAACGTGACAAATAAGGCAGCGTGACGCTTCGAAGGGAACGCCATGGCACGAAGCCGATACAGACGAATGCTACAGCAACGCATCCATTCCACTCGCTGCTGCTGCGGCAGCCAGTGCGTCGGGGGCATCCGCGCGCTCCACCCACGGAAAGCGATACAGGGCACGACCGGGCAACAGCTGCTGCAATACCTCGAAGTTGGTCGCCTCCGCCACGCTCTGTTCACCGTCACTGATCGTGGACAGCACCACGCCTCTGACGGAGAGTCCCGCCTGCTCGGCCGCGTGCACCGTGAGCAACACGTGATTGAGCACGCCCAGCCGGTTACCCGCCACGATGATCAGTTCGCACGACCAGCGGGCGAAGAACGTGGCATACGACACGTCCCTCGTGATTGGGACGAGCAGCCCGCCGGCGCCTTCGACCAGCAACAGGTCGTGCCCGGATTCCAGCTGTGTGCGTGCCTGATCGAGCTTGGAGAACGAGAGTTCGATGCCCGCGCGCTGCGCGGCTACCATGGGGGCCAGCGGTTCCGTCAGCACGTAGGGACGGATGAGCGACAGGTCGTGCACGTTGCCGCACGCTGCCCGCAGGCGATCGGCATCCGAGGCCGGGACACTGCCAATGATCGGCCGTTCCTCGATGCCGCTCTCCAGTGGCTTCATGGCCGCCACGCGTCGTCCCAGCTGACGTGCGCGCGCCGCGAGGGCACAGGTCACGACGGTCTTGCCGATGCCCGTGTCGGTGCCGGTCACCCCGAGGCGCCGAATCGAGGTGGTCGCGTCAGTCATCCACCGGCCCGCCAGTAGGGAGGGGCGCGACGCGTGCACCGTCGAGGAACCGGTGCACGACATCGTACGCGAGACCGAGCTCCTCGTTGCTGGTGCAATAGGGCGGCAGGCAGTAGGCCACGTTGCCGAGCGGACGGAGCAGAACCCCCTCGTGCAGGGCATACGCGGCGAGTTCGCGCCCGATGTCGCTGAGATAGCCGGCCGGCGCATCGAGTTCGATCGCGGCCACGGTACCGATCTGCCGCACCTGCTTCACGCCGCGGGCACCGCGCAGCGCCGACAACTGCGTCGCATGAAAGGCGGTGATGCGTGCGCGCGCGGCGTCGCAGTCGTCATCGAACAGCTGCAGGGACGCGAGTGCGGCCGCGCAGGCGATGGGATTGGCGGTGTAGGAATGCCCATGAAAGAACGTCTTGCGCCGGTCGTCGCTGCGGAAGGCATCGAAGATGGCCTCGGTCGCGACCGTGGCACCGAGTGGCAGCACGCCCCCGGTGATCCCCTTGGAGAGGCAGATGAGATCCGGTTGCACACCGGCCAGCTCGCAGGCAAACATGGGACCGGTGCGCCCGAACCCGGTCATCACTTCGTCGGCGATGAGATGAACACCAGCCGCCGCGGTGCGCTCACGAATGCCGCGCAGTACCTCGGCGCTCCACACCCGCATCCCGCTGGCTCCCAGCACCAGCGGCTCCACGATCACCGCCGCCAGCTCGTGGCCGCGCGCGTCGAGCAACCGGTCCAGTGCCGCGAGCGTATCGCCTTCCGACGGATCGGGAAGGCGCGCCACCTCGAAGAGCAACGGCTCGTACATGTGGGTGAAGACGCCACGCGCTCCCGCCGCCATCGCGCCGAACGTATCGCCGTGGTAGGCATTCTCGAGCGCCGCGACGAGACACCGTGGCGTGCCGTGATTGGAGAACGACTGAAACGACAGCTTGATCGCCACCTCGACGGCAGTGGAGCCGTCGTCGGAGTAGAACACGCGCGACAGCCCCGCCGGGAGGCGCGATACCAGCTCGGCCGCCAGACGTGCCGCCGGCTCGTGCGTGAAGCCGGCGAAGATCACCTGATCGAGCGTACGGGCCTGCTCCGCGATCGCCTCGGTGATGGCAGGATGCGCATGGCCATGCGTGGTCACCCACCACGAGGAGATGACATCGAGAATGCCGCGCCCCTCGGTGTCGTAGAGCCAGCTGCCGCGGGCCCGCGCGATCGGTACGGGTTGCGGTGCCCGATGATGCTGTGTGTACGGGTGCCACACGAAGCGCGCATCATCGCGCAGAACGGAGTCACTCATGCAGGACGTCAGGTGCGCCGGAGCGCGTCGATCAGGGTGGCCGCCAGAGCGTCCACGAGTTCCAGGGGGTGTACCGCCGACATCGACAGGCGCAATCGCGACGTGCCCGGCGGTACGGTGGGTGGGCGCACACCGCCCACGAGAAAGCCGCGCCGGCGCAGGTCGGTCACCATCGCCATCGTGCGAACCGGATCGCCCACGACGATGGGAATGATGTGGCCGTCGTCGGTGCCGGTCAGTGCCACGCCCGCCTCGCGCAGTCGCGTGCGCAGCCGTCGGGACCGTTCACGCACCGCATCGCGACGCCAGCCTTCCACCTGCGCGATGCGCAACGCCTCGAGGGTGGCGGCGGCCAATGCCGGCGGGGTTCCGGTCGTGAAGATGAACGAGCGGGCCCGGCTCACGAGAAACTCCACGAGTTCCTGTGAGCCGCCCACGTAGGCACCGGCGGTGCCGAGGGCCTTGCCGAGGGTGCCCACCACCACATCGATCTGTCCGCTCACGCCGAAGTGCTCGAGACTGCCCGCGCCGGTCGCGCCGAGCACCCCCGTACCATGTGCATCGTCCACGTAGGTCCACGCCTGATGACGGCGGGCGATCGGTACGAGCTGATCGAGCGGGCAGCAATCGCCGTCCATCGAAAACACCCCCTCGACCACGATGAGGGCGCGACGGTACTGATGTCGCTCACGCGCCAGCATCTGCTCGAGGGCCGCGAGATCGTTGTGCGGGAACACCCGCACGGTCGCGCGCGAGAGTCGGCAGCCGTCGATCAGCGACGCGTGATTGAGTGCGTCGGAGTAAATCACGTCACCGCGATCGGCCAGGGCCGGGATCGCGCCCACGTTGACCATGTAGCCCGACGGGAAGAGCAGGGTGTAGTCGCACCCCTTGAGGCGGGCGAGCGTGTGCTCGAGCGACTCGTGGATCGGGTGATTGCCCGAGATGAGACGCGCAGCGGCGGCCCCGGTCCCCTCGGCCTGCAGGACGGCGTGCGCGGCGCGCGCCACGCGTGGGTCCGAGGCGAGGCCGAGGTAGTCGTTCGAGGCAAAGTCGGCCACGCGCTCGCCGTTGAGCAGGACGGTACCCGCACGTCGCTGCTGCACCTGACGCAGCGAGCGCTTGAGGCCGGCCGCTTCGAGCGCGCGCAACTCCTCGTCGAGCGCGGCGTTCATCGTGGAGGGAGGCAGCAGATTCACACCCGGCTCAGCGAATCACGAAGGTGAGCTGCTTGTTGCTCGGGTGTGCCGAACAGGCGCCGCCGAAGGTGCCGGGAGGCACGGTGTAGTCCGTCTGCTCTCCCGGCGCGATGGTGAACATCGCGAGGCGATGCTGCACGGTGTCTTCGTTGACCACGCGGATCTTCCGCTTCGCGCCGCTGCCGCCCACGAACACGGTGTCGGGGAGTGGACGGTGGCGACCGAACGCATCGCTCACGACGGCCACGCCGCCGCGCTGCACGCGAATGAGCGTGTCGGGGCGCGGCCAGGTGAACCACACGGCTGCGGCGGTGGCCACCAGCAGGGCCACGATCGCGACCGGGCGGGACGGCGGAGTCGTTGGTGGAGACGGCGAGGTGTCGGCCATGCGTCAGTTGGGACGCACGGGAATGCGCAGCACCAGTGAGTCACCGACGGAGAAGCGCAGCGTGACCGGAACGCTGTCTCCCTCGCGCAGGGCCCGTGTGAGTCCGATCAGCATCATGTGCACGCTGCCCGGCTTCATGACCAGCGAGTCGCGCGGCGCGATCGGCACCGACGTGCGGGCCATCATGTGCGCCATGCCGTCGTGATTCATCGTTTCGTGTACCTCGACCGCGGTCGCCCACGGACTCGAGGCGCCGGTGAGTTCCACCGCCACCGAGTCGGCGTTGACGACCGTGACGTAGGCACCGCCGGTTGCCGCCGAGTCGGCGGGGCGCGCGAACGACGTGGTGGCTCGCCGACCGCTCTGCGGCGGTTCGGCGGCGGCGCATGCGGACTGCAGCGCCGCGAACACGGCCACGGCGATGGCCCTCGCGGCGAGCACCGCGCCTCTTGCGGGATGATTCATCGAATCGGAAAGCGAGATACCGGACGTGCAGAACGCGTACACGCCATCACAGTAAACGATCCAGGTCGGCGGCGAGTGCCTCCCATCGCGTGCCGAATGGATAGAGCGCGACGAGCCTGCCGCCATCATCCACGAGAAACACCTGGGAGGAGTGACTCACGAGATAGCCGCTGGCGGCACTCCCCTCCTCCCTGGCAGCGGCGACGCCGAACGCCTCCATGATGCGCGCGGTGACGGGGGCATCGCCCGACACCCCCACGAACGTGCGGTCATACTGCTGCGCGTACCGCTGCGCGACCGCCGGCGTGTCACGGTCGGGATCGACCGTCACGAAGACGAAGCGCACCGAGTCGGCGCGGGGGCCGAGCTGCTGCCGCACCCGCTTCCAGTCGGCCAGCGTGGTGGGGCACACATCGGGGCAATGCGTATAGCCGAAGAACAGCACGAGCGGACGACCGGCCCGCGGGGCGGTGGAAAACTCCGACCCGTCGGCAAGACGGAATGCGAAGGTGGGCATCGGACGCGGTGGATCCACGGCCACCCCGTCGAACTGGGGGGCGCGATCGCAGGCGGCGCTCGCCAGCGCCCCCGTCAGCAGCCCCGCCACCACCAGTGATCGTACCCGCGCCAGCGCCGCGCGGGCACCGGGTGCTACGCGGCGCACTTGCTGCACAGTCCGTAGAGCACCACCTCGTGCGACTCCAGCCGGAAGCCGGCGGGGGTGAGATCGCGCAGGTCACCGGGGCAGCCGTGAATCTCGAACACACGACTGCACTGGCGGCAACGGAAATGGTGGTGATGCGCCGAGCCGGAGCGCTCATACCGCGGCGCCTCCCCCGGCAACTCGACCGGCACAAGCCAGCCGGTCTCCACGAGGGAGTTGATGGTCCGATACACCGTGGCAATGCCGAGCTTGGCCACGTGACTCCGGCCATACTCGAGCACTTCGGTGGGGCCAAGCGGGCGCGGCACCTCTTCGAACACCTGCCGGATGGCGTCGCGCTGACGGGTATTGCGTTCCATGCGGTCAAATATGTCACGGTGCGGCCGGTCGGTGCAGACCGTCGGGCGCGCGGGGTGGCAGTCTCCCGGATGCCCTGATTGATTTGCCGGCATGGCTCTCCGTACCGCCGAATCCGCCACCGTAGCCGCTGAGGTCCCCCCATCGCTCCCATCGCCCGCGCCGTTCCCGTGGGCACGGTGGCTGGCGGTGAGCGTTGTCGCGATCGGTGCGGCGCACCTGCTCGATGAACTGGCGTGGCGTCTCGTGCGCGTGCCGTCGGTGTACGAGAAGGACTGGGGGCGTTTGCTGCGCTCCATGGGCTTTCTCCCCACCTGGCTGGCGCTGGCGTTGGCGTACTGGCTCCATCAGCGGGGCGAGCCCATGCGTCGGCCCGGGACGATGCTGCTGGTGTGGGGGCCCGCACTCGGTGGCGCGGCCGCCGAGCTGCTCAAGCTGATGGCCCGGCGCCTCCGCCCCGATGCCGACCAGTTCGGCTACGCCTTTCGGGCCTTCAGCGACGGACCGCTTTCCAACCGGGGGATGGGGCTCCCGAGCTCCCACGCACTGGTGGCCTTCGCGGCGGCCTTCGCGCTGGCGCGGCTCTTCCCACGGGCCCGCTGGGTGTTCTATCTGCTGGCCGCCGGGTGCGGCCTTACCCGCGTCATGGCCACCGCGCACTACCTCAGTGACGTCGTCACCGCCGCCTGTGTGGGGTGGGCGGTGGTGGCGGTGCTGTACCGGCAGCTCGGGGTCGCGGGCGAGGACACCCTGCCACGGAGCGCCCGGTAGGGCCGCACCGTCAGACGCACGGCGTCTGCGCCGCGAGTGCCTGCCGAAGCGGTTGCCAGAGGGGGGCCAAATCGGTGGCGACCCAGAAGCGCCGCCGCTTGTGGCGCGGGAGCGCCGTGAGCACGCGAGTACGGTGCGCCGGCCCGAGGGCCGTGCGGGCCCACTGCTCGTAGTCGCCCAGAACCGACGCCACGAGCGAACGGGCGGCGCTCACCTCATCCCGCTCCCACCCCGTCACCGGCAGGCGCAAGCGAGGCAGTTCGCTTGGCTTGTGGAGCGGCAGCGGCAACGGGGCCGCCAGCAGCCGGGGTGACGCGGCGTGTCGTTGCATCAGGACACCGTGGCGGCCGGTGCCCGACGCCATCGGACCGGGGCCCACGAACACCCCGAATCCCCAGCAGACCACGTCCCGCCCCCCGGCAACGCCGGCGAGTCGATAACAGGTCGTCCCGCCCGCGTCGCTCCGGATGCGTTCGAATCCGTAGCGCACCAGCGCATTCCCGTCGGCGTGCCGGATGTCGTGGCCGATGTACCACAGCTGCTGATCGAGCAGTGTGGCCAGCCGGACGATGGGGAGGGGTTGCGTTGCCATTTATTGATAGTACGTTCGCATTACCATAAGTCAACGCCAACCGGGGATCCCATGGCGAAGAGCGGCCGCGTGAACGTCAAGCTGCGCTCCACCGAGAGCCATCACATGTACGTCACCACCAAGAATCCACGCACCACGCCCCAGCGGCTGGAGCAGCGCAAGTACGATCCCACCGTCCAGCGCCACGTGCTGTACAAGGAGTCCAAGTGATGGCCGCCGCGAACGGAGTCGGTGATCGCCGGCTGCCCGTCACCGTCCTGTCCGGCTTCCTCGGCGCGGGCAAGACGACGCTGCTCAATCACGTGCTCGCCAATCGCGATGGGCTGCGCGTGGCGGTGATCGTGAACGACATGAGCGAGGTGAACATCGACGCGCAGCTCGTGAGAGGCGGCGACGCGGCACTCTCGCGCACGCAGGAAACGCTGGTGGAGATGACCAACGGCTGCATCTGCTGCACACTGCGCGACGATCTGCTGCAGGAAGTGGCGCGGCTCGCGGGGGAGGGGCGGTTCGACTACCTGCTGATCGAAAGCACCGGCATCGGGGAGCCCTTGCCGGTGGCCGCCACCTTCACGTTCGAAACGGAAGAAGGCATTTCGCTGTCGCAGGTCGCGCGGCTCGACACCATGGTCACCGTGGTCGATGCGCATCGCTTCCGGAGCGATCTGGGATCGCTCGACGATCTGCGCGCGCGCCAGCTGGCCCTCGGCGACGACGACGAACGTACCATCCCCGATCTACTCATCGATCAGGTGGAGTTCGCCGACGTGATCATCATCAACAAGTCGGATCTGCTCACCCCCGAGGCGCTCGGTGCGCTGCAGGCGCTGCTGCGCCACCTCAATCCCGACGCCGAGCAGCTCGTGACCGTGCGCGGGACCGTGGAGCCGTCGCGGATTCTCGGCACCGGTCGCTTCGACTTTGAGAAGGCCGAGGCGGCGCCGGGATGGCAGAAAGAGCTCAACGGCGAGCACGTGCCGGAGACGGAGGAGTACGGCATCTCGAGCTTCGTGTATCGGGCGCGGCGCCCGTTTCACCCGGAGCGACTCTGGCGCGCCGTCGACGCGGGGCTTCCGGGGGTACTCCGCGCGAAGGGGTTCTTCTGGGTGGCCACGCGTCCCGACATGGTGGGCGTCTGGTCACAGGCGGGGCAACTGCTGGAAGTGAATCCTGGCGGGTACTGGTATGCGGCCTCCGACCCGGATACCTGGGACATCGACGACGAGCAGCGTGAGGCGATCGAGGCGCTCTGGCACCCCGAGGTGGGCGACCGCCGTCAGGAGATCGCGATCATCGGGCAGGGGCTCCGGCAGGAGGCTCTGACTTCCATGCTGGACGCCTGTCTCGTGACCCTCGAGGAGATGCAGGCCGGCCCGGCGCTCTGGCAGACGTTCGGCGACCCGTTTCCGGAGTGGGCGGAAGTGGAGGTCGAGGAAGGGAGCGACGCCTGAACGCTGTGTCGTACGGCTGAAGCGTACGGCGGTACCGTACGGCGGTACCGTACGGCCGCGGCGGCCGCAGGCCGTGGCATGGACGGGTGGCACTGCGGGAGCGGCTCCGTGATCTTTCGATGATGCCGCTCCCCTCCGTCCAATGAATCATCTGCTACTCGTCGCGAGCCTGCTGTTGCTCGGATCGGGACCGCTCATCGCCCGCTGGTCGCGCGCACGCCCGGCGATGCTCACGTTCATC
>CAZNZG010000010.1:0-33854 GCA_964577455.1 uncultured Gemmatimonas sp.
TTCGGCTTCCGCATCCAGACGCTGCAGCATGGCGTGGAGGCGTACAAGATCGCCGACGAACTCAAGAAGTCGGGCGTGGCCGCGGTGGTGTGGAGCGACTGGGGCGCCTTCAAGATGGAGGCGTACGACGCCACGTCGTTCAACGCGCGCCTGCTACTCGAAGCCGGTGTGGTGACCTCGCTGCACTCCGACGACAACGAGATCTCCACGCGCATGAACTGGGAAGCCGGCAAGCTGCTCCGCTCCGGCGTGAACGAGATCGATGCGCTCAGCACCGTCACGCTCAACGCGGCGAAAGCCGTGGCGATCGACAGCCGCATCGGCTCGCTCGAAGCGGGCAAGGATGCCGACTTCGTGATCTGGAACGGCAACCCGCTCTCGCAGTTCACCAAGGCCGAGCAGACGTGGGTGGACGGCCGTCGGTACTTCTCGCTTGACGAAGACAAGACGCTGCGTGAGGAAGTTGCGCGTCAGCGTGCACAGCTGATCCAGGCGATCCTCGCGGCGGCGCCCGCCGATGCGCCTGCCGCCGGTGCCCCGGCGCGTGGCCGCGGCCAGGGAGGCAACTGAGCATGCCCGTTCTTCGCACTCACCCCAACACGCGGACCATGAACTCCACGCTTCTGCAGCGGGCCGCGCGTCTCGCCGTGCTCGCCGCTGCCCTTGGCGGCACCGGTATGCTGGTGCCGTCGGTCACCCACGCGCAGGTCGTCATCCCCACCGCGGCGCAGTCGCAGCCGGTGGTGCTGCGCGGTGCCACGATCCACACCGTGACCAAGGGGACCATCACCAACGGCACGATCGTGATGGATCGTGGCAAGATCACCGCCATCGGCGGCCCCGAGGTGGCGGTGCCGCGCGGCGCCAAGGTCGTGGACTACACGGGCAAGCACATCTACCCCGGGTTGATCGACGCCTACAGCACCGTGGGCATCTCCGAAATCGGCGCCGTCGACGTGTCGAACGACATCAACGAACTCGGTGACTTCAACCCCAACGTGCGCGCCGAAGTGGCGGTCAACGCGGAGAGCCGGCACATCGGCACCACGCGCTCAGCCGGCGTACTCGTGGCCTTCTCCACCCCCGGCGGCGGCGTGATCTCCGGGCTGTCGTCGGCCATCTCGCTCGAAGGGTGGACGTGGGAGGAGATGTCCATGAAGGGTGCCGCGGCGCTCAACGTGAACTGGCCCGATCCCAACGCGCGTCCGCGTCGCTTCGGCGGCGGCCCGCCGCCGGGCTTCGGCGGTCGTCCGCAGCCGGCCCCGAAGACATATGCCGAGCAGGTTGAGGAGATCCGCAACTTCTTCGGCGAAGCACGCGCGTATCGGGACGCCGTCAAGTCGGGGCAGTCGGTCCGCACCGACTCGCGCTATGCGGCAATGATCCCCGCCCTCAACGGCGAGATCCCCGTGGTGGTGGCTGCCGAAGGCGCTGCGCAGATCAGCGACGCGATCACCTGGGCCAAGCAGGAAGGGGTGAAGCTCGTGATCCGTGGTGGGCGTGATGCCATGCAGGTGGCAGCGCGTCTCAAGGCGGAGAACGTGCCGGTCATCCTGACCGCTACGATGAGTGCTCCGCCGCGCAGCGACGACGGCTACGATGAGGCGTACAGCACCCCTGCGGCGCTCTACAAGGCCGGGGTGAAGTTCGCAATCGCCGGTGAGGGCAATGCGCTCTACAGCTATCGCCTGCCGTGGGACGCCGGCGTGGCGGTGGCCTTCGGCCTGCCGGAGGAAGAAGCGCTCAAGGCGGTCACGATCAACGCCGCCGAGTTCATGGGTGTGGCTGACAAGGTCGGCTCACTCGAAGTGGGCAAGGAGGCCACCCTGCTGATCACGACCGGCACGCCGCTCGACATGACGTCGAACATCGTGCAGTCGTACATCCAGGGGCGCGAGATCGACATGAACGACATTCAGAAGCAGTTCTTCAAAAAGTATCTGGAAAAGATCAACCAGCAGAAGAAGAAGATCGCGAGCTGACGATTGACATCGTAGCCTGTTGGTGGGGGCACCGGATTCCGGTGCCCCTTTTCCGTCGAACCCGTCGCTGACCTTCATGTCGATCACACGTCACGCCCTGCTTCTGGTTGCCGCTGTGGGGCTGCTCCCCACGCAGGAAGGGGCTGTCTCCTTCCGCCCGGTACAGCCGGAGCTCTTCGCCGCTCCAAACTCATTGGTGAACGCTGCCGCCGACGTGGACAACGACGGCGACCTCGATCTCTTCGTGGGTTTCAACGGCACCCCCAATCGCCTCTATCGCAACACCAACGGCGTCTTCGCCGACGCGGCCAGTATGCTCGGGGTCGCGGACGCGCGGGGCACGCGTGCGGCAGCATTCGGTGACTGGGATGGCGACGGTGACCCCGACCTCCTCGTAGGCTTCGCACCGGGCGGCGGACCGGTGCTGCGTCTCTATCGAAACGATGGCGGACGCTTCACCGATGCCACATCGATCGCCGGCCTCGCCGTGGACAGCGGCGCGGTCCGGCAGCCCGTGTGGGTGGACTACGACGGTGATGGCGACCTTGATCTGTTCGTGGCCTTTCGCGACCGCGCCAATGCGCTCTATCGCAACGATGGCGCACGCCTCGTCGACATTGCGTCGCAGGTGGGGCTCGCTGACACGCGGCGCAGCGTGGGAGCCGTGTGGGCCGACCTCGATGCCGATGGCGACCTCGACGTGATCGTGGGCAACATGGACGGCGATGCCAACGGCGTGTATCGCAACGACGGTGGCCGATTCGTGGATGTGGCCGAATCGTGGGGGCTGGCCTGGGGTGGCCGTACGCCGCGCGATCCCGCCAACGGCACGGTGCGGCCCTGCGTCGCCGACATGAACGGCGACGGACGGTTGGATCTCATCACCGCCAACTACGGCACGCCCGGACTCTTCCTGCGTGATGGTACTGGATGGCGTGACGCGGCCGCGGCCTGGGGCATGGCGGTCGATGGGCGCTACGACAGCTGTGCCCCCGCCGACATCGATCACGACGGGCGCGTGGATCTTTATCTGAACGGCACGGTCACTCAGGGGCGGAACTGGCCGGACTATCTCTACCGTCAGGACGAAGCGGGGCACTTCACCAACATCATCCCGGCCGCTGTTGCCGCCATTCCGGCCGATCACGGCGCACTCTGGCATGACTTCGACGCCAATGGCTCCGCCGATCTCGCGCTCACCGGTCAGGGGCCACACGCACTGTTCGTCAGTACGCTCCCCGACTCGGTGAGCCGTCGTTCGATAAAGGTCCGGGTGCTCGATGCCCGTGGCCGCGCCACGCGTGCAGGTGCCGAGGTGCGCGTCTACGTGGCCGGCACCCGTACGCTACTTGGCACGGGGCTCGTCGATGCCGGCTCCGGCTACGACTCGCAGTCGGAGGCGCCGGTGCTCCTTGGACTGTCGCGCGGCGGCCGCGTGGATGTGGAAGTCACCTGGCCTGCACGCGGGCTACGCACCGTTACCCGCACTCGCAACGTGCCTGTCGACGGCCGCACGGCTGTAACGATCAAGGCGAAGTAGGCGCGCGACGGACCGTGCCAGCGGATGGTCGTCCGGGACGCGCTTTACGCGGCAGCACATCGCGACCACGATGCGTACGTCCAATGGCATCGTCCACCATACTCCCTCGCCGGTCTCCCGCATGAATAGCACCAGCCAATCCCACGATCATCGGCTCACCGAGTGCGACATCCACATCATGCGGGTTTATGACGCGCCGGTCGCCCGGGTGTGGTCAGCATGGTGCAATGCCGAAGAGGTCGCGTGCTGGTGGGGGCCACGTGGGTGCTCCATCACCATGCACGAACGTGACCTGCGCACGGGTGGCATCTGGCGCTACACGATGCATGGCCCCGATGGAATGACATGGCCCAACTTCACCCGCTATCAGGCGGTGGAGCCGGAGAAGCTGCTCGTGTACGACCATGGCGCCACATCCGGCGATGTACGCCCCGCCTTCCGCATGACGGTCCGGTTCCGTGACTTGGGTGGGCAGACAGCACTCGATCTCACCATGACGCTTCCAACAGCTGAAGAGGCGACCCAGACGCGTGCCTTCATCAAGGCGGTGGGTGGTGAGACCACATGGGACCGGCTTGCCGAGTATCTGGAGCATAGCGCGAACGGTCGGGAAATCTTCGTGATCAATCGCAGCTTCGGCGTACCGAGCACGGAGATGTTCGACCTGTGGAGTACACCTGACAAGGTCGCGCAGTGGTTGGCTCCGACAGGCTTCAGCATGATGTACCGACGCGCCGATATCCGCACAGGCGGGCACAGCGTGTACTCCATGGGCAACGGGCAGTTCACCATGTACGGCCGCGCGGACTACCTGCGCGTGGAGCGCCCCACCACACTCGAGTATACGCAGAGCTTCACCGACGAGCACGAAAACCTCTCGCGGCACCCCGCGGCGCCCACATGGCCCGCGACGATGCGCACGCTTGTGACCTTCGCGGAGGAAGGCCCGGCACAGACACGGGTCACGGTGCGCTGGCAAGTCGAAGGCGAGGCGACCGACGAGGAGATGACCACGTTTACCGAAGGACGCGCCGGCATGACCATGGGATGGACGGGTTCATTCGACAAGCTCGAGGCGCTCATCGCCGAATGACTGACGATGTGCTTACGCGTACATCCCGCTCATCATTGCAGCCGGAACAGATAGCTTACTTTGGCAAAGAACACGTCGGCGGAGCGGCGTAACGTGCGTGAGCCACCCGGCTCATCGGCACGGAGCTGGTCACCGTAGCCCAGATACACGACGGTACCGGGCGACGGCAGATACGAGAACAGCACATCGAGGCGTGCACGGGTACGCTTGAAGGCCGACGCGCGGCTGAGCGTACCATTCGCCTGCTGCAGGTACACCGGCAGTTCGGTACGGCTGTCGTCGCGCAACGAATCCTGCCGCACGACCGAGTGCTCGCCGATCACGCGCACGAAGACCTGCCGGTTCACCTGATACTCCGCACGCACGCGAGGCGTATTGCGCGACAGGACCAGTGAGCCGTCGGTCTTGCGGCGGAACGTTTCGTATGCCCAGGTACCGGAGACACGCAGCTGTTCAGTGGGGCGCAGCGTGAGGGACTGGTTGTAGATCACGATGTTGGCGGAGCTCCACTCCGGGAAGTTCTCGTCCTGCCCCCAGACGTACACCGTCTGCGCGCTGAAGCGTTTGAACTCGGGGGTGCCGATCGAGGTGACCCAATCGAAGTTGGGGAGGCGCGGTGTACCGGTGTACGCCACGGTGTCCACCCGACCGCCTGCCCCGGGGCGCAGCAGGCGATAGCTGCGGTACAGGTCGCGATCGAAGCCGAACTCCTCACGCAGCCACTGCGCCCCGATCTGCCAGCCGCCGCGCAGGCGCGTATTGGCACGCAGATGCAGCTGCGCATCCTGCGCCGGGCGACGATTCACGAAATCGGCGTACTGGAACCGCCCCAGCACGAACACCTCGGGGCTGAACACTTCCACCAGCGAACCCGCGGCGCCGAAGTGGTTCCACCGATGCGTGGCCGAGAGATTGGCAATGCCTGGACGGGCGATGAAGCCGCTCTGGGCATCGAAGTCACGCGAGATGCCGTTGAGGACGTAACGCGCGTAGAACGCACGGCCGTTGCGCACCCCCGAGAGATCCCACAATGGTGCCGATGCGGTGCCGGTGCTCGTTCGCGTGAAGCTGCGCGCCGCCTGCGCCTGCACGCTGTACACGCCCCGGACGACACGACCGTCCACGCCAACCACCCGATTCCAGCGGTTGCCCTCACTCCGATCGGTATAGACCATGCCCAGCCGGCTCTGCTTGCCGATGTCGCGCTGCAGTCGCACGATCCCGAACAGCGGCATATCCCGTCCGTTCGCCGATGTCTCGCGACGGTCGGCCGCCGTGAGCACCCCGATATCGAAGCCGCGCTGCTTCCCGGTGAGCTTGGTCGCGACAACGGGCTGCGAGATACGTCGTGTGTAGATGAGCCGGTTGGGAACCGTGAACTGCTCCTGGCTCTCGAGGAAGAACGGCCGCCGCTCGGCGAAGAACACCGCGATGCGCGGGTCGGGGGAGAACTGGGTGGCATCGGCTTCCACCTGCGAGAAGTCCGGGTTGGCAGTACCGGAGAGTGTGAGATTGCTCGTGATCCCCCAGCGGGCACTGCCGCCGATCTCCGGCCGCTCCGTGCTGTAGTTCCATGAGGAGGCAGTGCCACGACTGCCGAAGGCACTCGACGTGACGGTGGGAATGAGATCCACGGTCACCCCACGCTGCAGGTCACGGAGCCCGGCGAGTGTACCCGACTGCGCGAGGAAGCTCGCGCTCGCGCGCTTGGCAGCGGTCCACGTCTGCTCGTGCCCGCTCGACTGCACCGTGCGCACCACGTTGAGCTGCCAGGTGTGCACGTCGGCGTTCCGGTAGCGGAGGCTCTTGAAGGGAATGACGATCTCGACTTCGTAACCGAAGGGCGTCAGGCGCCCCTTGGAGCGCCAGACATAATCAGGGGCGAGATCCGTCGCTTCACGCGCACGCGTGGTACTGCTGGCAAATCCGCCGCCGGTTGCAGCGCCCGTCTCGGTGAGCACGCCGTCACTCTGGATGCCGAACGGATTCACGGCGAAGACGAGCGCCTGCCGGCTATCGTTGTACGTGCCCAGGAACAGCTGCACGTTATCGTCCTGCGTGATGCGGTCGCGATCGGCAAGCGTGGCGCGCACGGTGCCGGGGGCGGCATGCGCGCGTATCCCCACGTGCAGCGCCGTACCGCTGTACCACACAAGCACCTCGGTGCTGTCCTGCGCCGCAATGCCGTCGTTGGGAAAGAACTGTGAAAATCCGGTCAGCATCGCCGCGGCCTGCCATTCAGGCTCGTCGAGTACGCCGTCCACCACCGGTGCGCGTTCTCCGCGCGGAAGTGCCACCGCAGTGGCGCCGCGCCGTCCGTCGTAGACGGGCGACGGGTCCAACGGGCGGGGCGCCCCGACCAACTCTCCACTCAGGGCGAGCACCAACGGGGGAAGCAGCGAGGAGAGCGGCACGGCGGCAGGGATGAGGGGAACGACCAGTTCCTCTACGCAACAGGCTGGCAGACTGTTCTGGCTGGCCATCGGCCCCATCACCGCGACGGGCACCCGCCTGCGGCCGCGGTCAATACCGATCGAACACTTTTTGCAGCATGGCGCGCTCGCGCCCCCTGGTGAGGGCCAGCATGAGCAACACACGAGCCTTGTGGGGCGGCAGGTCCCGCGCAAGCACCGCCGGCAAGTCACCCAATGGGGTACCCACGATGCGTCCGCCGGGCACACGCGACGCCACCACCACCGGTACCCCTGCAGCTGCCGCCAGACGCACGGATGCCCGCGCACCGGCACTCAGGCGACCACCGGCGAAGCTTGCCAATACGATACCGCCAGGGCGCCGTGCGACGGCGGCCTGCATGATCGTACTGTCGAAGCCCGCATAGTCGCTGACGATCTCCACAGCCGGCAACGCGTCCACCGTGCGCACGTCGAACTCCGACGCGGTCGTGTGGGGGCGCAGGGTACGGCGGAAGAACACGATGCTATCGGGATCGGCGGCACCAAGGAAGCCACGCTCAGGGGAGCGGAAGGTGCTCGCACGACGGTTGTCGGTCTTCCACACGTCGCGTGCATCACCGATATCTTCGTTGAGCACCATCAGGACCCCCTGCCCCTTCGCCTCGGGGGACATTGCCACACGTACGCCATTCAGCAGATTGGCTGGCCCGTCGGCCGATACCTCGTCGCCGCCGCGCATGGAACCCACCATCACCACCGGTCGTGCGTCGCGCACGGTGAGCGTGAGGAAGTACGCGGTCTCCTCCATCGTATCGGTACCGTGCGTCAGCACGATGCCGCGCAACGTCTGATCAGCGGCGAAACGCGCGTTCACGTGCCGCGCCATGCGCAGCCAGTCGCGCGGTGTCATCTGCGAGGAGGCGATGCGCGAGATCTCCTCCACTTCCACCGTCGCCACGCGCGCGAGCTCGGGAATTGCCCGGACCAACGAGGGGCCATCGGTCATGGGCCCCGCCGCTCGGCTCGCGATCGTGCCGCCCGTGGTAAGCACCAGCACGTGCCCGGCTGGCTGCGGCTGTGCGGGGGCTCCGGCGATCGGCACCGCCAGAGCGCACACCGCCAGAGCGCACACCGCGGTAACGACCCGGACCGAACCTCGTGTGTAGCGGGTCATCGCGTGAGTACCTTGCCGGCGAGCTTCCACGTGGGGGCGCCAGCTTCGGCCACCGGCACGCCGTTCACGAGGACGAGATCAACTCCCTCAGCGTACTGGTGCGGCTGGAAGAAGGTGGCCTTGTCGCGAAGCCGGTCGAGGTCGAGTACCACCACATCGGCAGCCATCCCCTCACGGAGCTGACCGCGGTCCTTGAGCCCGATGATCTGTGCCGGAAGACTGGTCATGCTGCGGATGGCGCTCTCCACCGTGAGCGCCCGGCGCTCCATCGCATAATGCCGGATCTTGCGGGGAAAGGTGCCGTAGAAGCGCGCGTGCACATTGGGGCCTTCCTCGGGGAGTGCAATCCCGGCATCACTCGCCGTGGCCACCCACGGCTGCGCCGCATACGTCTCCATGTCCGATTCGTCCATCGAGAAGCCGCGCATGCGGCCTCCACCGCGCCGGTTGGGATGGCCTTCGAGCTGCAGCAGAATCGCCATCTCCACCGGTGCCACACCGCGCTTCGCCGCGAGCTGCCCCACGGTGCGCCCGATCGCCGTACTGTCCGGATATTCAAATACCATCACGCTCTCCGGGCCTCCGCGCCGGCGAATCTCGTGCGCGATGTCGCGGCGCAGCATGGCGGCACGCACACTGTCGGCGAGGGTAGCGCGCAGCGCCGCCGTGTAGTCGGTGCGCGTGCCCTGCGGTGCCCGAGCGTCGGTGGGCGGCAAGGTGGCCCATTCGGGGATCAGCACCGTATTGCCGTCGGTGCCGCTCGTGTTGTAGGTGTACTGATCGGCCCACACATCCACGCCACGCGCGCGCGCACGCTCGATCAGCTGAATGATCGCCTGGCTCGTGCCGCGCCAGTGCTCACCCTTGGCCTTGATGTGCGACGCCACCACGCGCGCGCCCGTGCGTTCGCCGATATCGATCGTTTCCTGTACCGCGTCCATGAGCGTTGGGGCACCGGGTGCGTCCTGACTTGGCCAGAACCACATCGGATCTCCCCCCTCCGCGCGCTGGTGCGAGATGTATACGCCGTCGAACGGCACGATCTCTCTCGCGAGCGCCACCACTTCGTCGGTCGTGCTCCAACGTCCCGGCACGTACTCGAGCCCCGCCGAGAGTCCGATGGCCCCCTCGCGCATCGCCTGCCGAACCAGCTCCTGCATGCGCACCACTTCCTCAGGGCGTGCCGCGCGCCGGAAGTCATTCCCCATCACGCGCGCTCGCACCGTCCCGTGCCCCACCATCAGCAAGGCGTTGGGGCCAATGCCATTCCGCTCGAGAAACGATCGCTGATCCGCTACCGGCCATGGCGACCGGCCATCGTGGTTCACCACCACCGTGGTCACCCCCTGCGTCACCAGATTCGGTGCGGCACGATAGCGCGGATCCTTGTCCCTGAAGCCCCCCTGGATGCTGGCGCCGTCGTCGGCGTGCGAATGGATATCGATGAACCCCGGGGCCACGTGCTTGCCCTTGGCGTCCACGATGCGTGATGCCGTGGCGTTGGCCAGTCGCCCCACTGCCACGATGCGCCCATCCCGGATGCCCACGTCGGCGGGGAAGGCAGGGTTTCCTGTGCCATCGAACACGCGACCACCGCGAATGAGCACATCGAAGCGCGCAGTGCCAGTCGTGGCAGGCTGAGCGAACGCCGTCGAAGTGGTGGCGAACAGGACGATCGAAGCGGTGAGGCGGGCAGCCTCACGGTACAGGCGCAGCATGGCCGGAGACTCCAGAGAAGAAGACCCGCCGAGTATGCCACCGACCTCGCTCCGGCACCAGCCGCGAGGAGGAGACGAAAAGCGGGCACTCCCGGCCGTGTGTATCGCTTGAGCTCATGAGGCTCGGCCCGCTGCCGATCCCACGTCGATTTCCTCTGCCACGGCATGACCAGTCCGTCCTTGTCACACCCCGTCGTGGGGACCCAGCGCTGGCACGATCTCCTGTTCCTCCACTGGCGGGTTTCCGTCGATGCGGTGCAGGCCTCACTCCCGCGCGGCCTGGTGGTGGACACGCACCACGGCAGTGCGTGGGTGGGCATCGTGCCCTTCGCCATGGCGCGCGTACGCCCTCGCTTTCTGCCGCCGCTGCCTTGGCTCTCGTGGTTTCTCGAGCTCAATGTGCGTACCTATGTGCGCGACGAGCACGGAACGCCAGGTGTGTGGTTCTACTCGCTCGATTGCGACCAGCCCGTCGCGGTGGCCATTGCGCAGCGTGCCTTTCATCTCCCGTATCGTCACGCGCACATGCGTGCCGAGCGCAACGGACGATCCATGCACTACGAGTGCCAGCGCCATGGGATATCCGGTGCGCCATGGAGGTACGAGTGGACCACACACCAGGACGGTGACACAGCGACGACCGAAGCATCGGCCGGCACGCTCGAGCACTTTCTCGTGGAGCGCTACACCCTCTTCTGTGCCGACCGGCAGCAGCGACTCCATCGCGGGCATGTGTCCCACACGCCGTATCGTATTCATGAACCGGTGCTGCACACGTTCGATACGGGACCCGCGTCGCTCGCCGGTTTTTCCCTCAAAGGGCCGCCGGTGTCGGTACTCGCGGCCGAACCGGTGAATGTGACCATCAAGGCACTGCGGCGGCTGGATCGGTAAACGGCGACTGGCCGAGCATCCGCCATCGCCGTGAAGCCGGAGGAGCAGCAGGGGAGGCACGAGCAGTACAATACCGGTCTCGTGTGCTGCGGGCACCGGTCTTCCGTACCTGTGCACACGAGGCCTACCGAGCGTGGGCCCGTGGCGTGATGTTGCGGCGCTGGGACAAACCGGTAGAATAGCCGCACAGGGTGGCACCGCGTCACCATTTTCTCACGCACTGGAGTGCACTGTGACCACGACCCGCCGTTCGGCGCGTGCTGCTGCCGCCGCGATCCTGCTGTTCACACTAGGCTGCGGTACCGATCGACCCGCGCTGACCGAATCGACGGCGGATCAGACCAATGCGCTTACGACGCAGAGTGCGCTCGACGTGCAGGTATCGATGGCCGGAGAGATCCGCGGGAACTCCCCGGTGATTGCACATGTGTCGGTCACCAATCGGTCAGCAGCGACGGTGGAAGTGCCGGAGTCACAGCTCCCGTCCGAAGACATGGAGACGGCGCAGTTCATCGTGACGCGCGACGGCGAGCGCGTCGGCTACGAAGGCCCGCACATCAAGCGTGGTCCGATCACGGCCGACGCGATCATCAGCATCGCGCCCGGAGCCACCTACACGTACGACATCGAACTCTCGCGGGCGTACGACCTGTCACGTGACGGACAGTACGCCGTGGTCTTCGCGAGCCGCAGCACTGACAACCGCCAGCCCACGCTCCGGTCAGTGCGGCAGGAAGTGCGTCTCTATGGCCGCACCCTGAGCACCAACGGGATCGATACGCGGTCGCTTTCGTCGCTCACAAGCCAGATCAGCTACGCCAAGTGCACGGTCACGCAGCAGACGCAAGTACGTGCCGCGCTCACGCAGGCCGCCACCTATGCCGCCCAGTCCAGCAGCTATCTCGCGGCCAGCACCATGGGCGAGCGGTACACCTGGTGGTTCGGTGCACAGAACGCCACCAACCTCGCCAAGGTGCGCAGTAACTTCGCGGCAATCGCGAGCGCCTTCGAGACCAAGCCCATCACAGTGGACTGCGGCTGCAAGAAAACGTACTTCGCCTACGTGTACAGCAACCAGCCGTACAGGATCTATGTGTGCAGGGCGTTCTGGAGCGCGCCGCTGGCCGGTACCGATTCGCGCGGCGGCACGCTGATTCACGAGATGAGCCACTTCACGATTGTGGCGGGCACCAACGACTGGGCGTACGGCCAGAGTGCCGCGCGGAACCTCGCCCTGACGGACGTGGCAAAGGCGATCAGCAATGCCGACAACCACGAGTACTTCGCAGAGAATACGCCTGCCCGTCAGTAAGGGCGCTTGCAGGCCCCTTCGCACCGCGTTGCTGCTCGGGATGTTCCTCGCCACGAACGCGTCCGCGTCGCCGCCTCCACCGACCATGACATGCCAGCTGCGCGTGGCGAGATCGGTGGAGCGAGGGAAGCCGGTGATCCTCACGATGGCGCTGCACAACCGCAGCGCCTCCCGAGTGGCAGTGCTCAACTGGGGCACACCATTCGAGGAAGCGTGGCTGCAGCCGTTCGTGGACGTCCAGCGTGACGGCCGCCCCCTCGCATACGGCGGTGCCATGGTCAAACGGGGTGACCCTGAGGCTGACGAGTACGTCGGATTTGCTGCCAATCAGCAGCGCGTTGCGCAGCTCGACATGGCCGAGGTATTCGACTTTTCGGTACCCGGGCGCTACGTCATCGTACCGCGCATCGTGCTGCATGATGTGGTGAAGCGTCCGGCGTTTCCCCCCCGGCCGCGCGGGCGGCACGAGCCGATGGCTCTCCGTTGCCCATCGGCCGTCGTCATCGTGACCCGGTAGCGGTCATAGCTTCAAAGGGTCAGCGCCGTTGATCATATCAGCGGGGCTGTCCAGCGCCGAGCATCTTCAGCACGGCCGTCATGATGCCATTGGCGAGCCGCAGTTCGCCCTGATCGGTCACGGCAATGGCGATGGTGACGCCCGCCTCGGGAAACACCATGGCGGTCGTCCCCCAGAAGCCACTGTGCCCGCGCCCGCGGAGGCCGCCGATATTGGCCCCGAAGATCCCCAGACCGTACCCCGCCATTTCAGTGCTGCGTGGTGCCAACATGGTCTCGAGCGTGGCAGGGCGCGCGAACACCTTGCCGTCGAGCAGCGCTGACAGGAAGCGCGCCACATCACTCATGGGGGCCACGATCCCGCCACCGCCATACAGGTCGAACGAGGGGTCGATGCCATACGAGTCGAACCCGTTGAGATACTGATGCGCACGCTCCGCCACGCCGCGGGGCGCGGGCTCCATCGTTTCCCACCAGGTGCCAGTCAGCCCAAGCCGCTCGAACCCCACCAGTGCGCGCACCGCCGGCCCAAGCGGTTGCCCGGTATAGCGCTCCACGATCGCCCCCAGCAGCGTGTAGCCACTGTCTGAATAGCGAAACTGGGCGCCTGGCGGGCCCACGGGCGAGAGACTGTCCACCAGCCAGCGCAGCTGCTCCTCCCGCGTCCACCGATACGTGGGATGCGTACGAAGCCGGGCCACATAACTCGGCACGGCCGGATGCTCGTTGAATCCGGCACGATGACTGAGCACCTGCTCGATGGTGATCGAATCTGTCCGGTAGCCATCGGAGCGCAGCAGCGCGTCGAGCGACGCCGGCAGATGCTTGGACAGTGGATCGCCGAGCGACAGACGCCCCTGCTCCATCAACCGGAGCACGGCGGCCGCCACAAAGGTTTTTGCGTTGCTGGCAATGCGCATCGGCTGCTGTGGCGACAGCGGTACGCGACGCGCCGAATCGGACATCCCCGCAGCCACCTGCCACGTGCGCCCCATCGTTTTCGATTCCACCGCCACCACGATCCCCGGCAGGCGCGGACGTGCGGCCACGAGGCTATCAACCAACTGCTGTAAGGCCGGCCCCACCGCATCGGCCGGAAGTGGCTGCTGAACGGCAAGCGCCGCGATCAGGAGCGAAGACAGGAGCATGGCAGCAACGGGCAAGGGGTCCGAGTGGGTGAAGCCTTTCGTAACATATCGCGTGCGCCGCGCCGTTGGCCCCCACCGCGCAGCAGCCGCCCGGAGATTAGCGGCAGATGGCGCCGGGGCGTAGCTTCGCGACGTGAGCCGTCCGTGGAGTACGTCACCTCTTCCTCCCCACTCCGATGCGTCGTCGACTGTCAGGCCGCTGCGCCACCCGTCTGCTCGCGAGACTTCTGCTGCTTGGTGCGCCCGTTGTGGTGCACGCACAGACCGCGCACGGCTACCAGACCGACTTCAGCAAAGGCGAACTGGCAGCACGTCGGGCGCGGATCTACGACGCCATCGGCACGACTGGCGTCGCGATCGTACAAGGCGCCACCGGCACCCCCGGCCTCAGTGTGTTTCGGCAAGCGAACGACTTCTACTATCTCTCCGGGGTGGAGTCGCCGCATGCCTATCTGCTCCTCAACGGACGCTCGCGAACTACCACGATCTACCTGCCACACCGTGACGAGGCGCGTGAGCGAAACGAAGGCAAGCTGCTGTCGGTCGAAGACAGTACGCTCGTGATGCAGTTGGCTGGTCTCGAGCGCGTACGCTCGCTCGACCGGCTCGCCGAGGATCTCGTCAGCGCCGACCTCATTCGTCCACCGGCGATGACGATCCATACGCCGCTGGCGCCCATGGAGACAGGCGGCGACAGTCGTGACGAATTGCTGGCCGGACAGGCGCGCGCGGCGAGCGATCCATGGGATGGCCGTCCGTCTCGTGAGGCCCATTTCGTCCGTCTGCTGCAGAGCCGGTATCCGCAATTCACGGTGCGCGACCTTTCCCCCACGATCGATCTGCTTCGGGCGATCAAGAGCCCCGCCGAGATCGCCCTGATTCGGCGTGCAACGGAAATCGCGGGCCATGGCATCATGGAGGCCATGCGCTCCACCCGCCCCGGGGTCGCTGAATTTCAGCTCGATGCGGCGGCCAAGTACCAGTTCTACCTCAATGGGGCACGCGGTGATGGCTATGCGTCCATCATCGGCGGCGGCGCCAACGCCTTCATGGGACACTACTTCCGCAAGACGGATGTGCTGAAGGACGGTGATCTCGTGTTGATGGACTATGCCCCTGACTATCGCTACTACACCAGCGATGTCACACGCATCTGGCCGGTGAATGGTACGTTCGACAAGGCGCAGACGGCGCTCTATGAGTACATCGTCGCCTACCGCGACGCGCTGTTCCGGTACATCAGACCTGGCGTCACGTCGGATGAGATCCTTGACCGTGCCGCCGCCGACATGCGCCAGTATCTGGCGGGCAAGACCTTCGCCTCCGCGGCCCATCTCAAAGCCGTGCAGGCAGGGCTCACCTTTCGCGGACACTTTCAGCACCCGGTCGGCATGACGGTGCACGATGTGGGGCGCATCCGGGGCGTCAAGCTGGAACCGGGCATGGTGTTCACCATCGATCCGATGATCTGGATCCCCGAAGAGCGTCTGTACATCCGCATCGAGGACATGGCGCTCGTCACCGAGAACGGCGTGGAGAACCTCAGCGCGTTCGTTCCGAGCAGCATCGCCGATGTGCAGCGCACGATCGCGGAGGAGGGACTGGTGCAGTGGCGGCCGCCCCTCGGTGGCCCCCCAACACCCACACGCAACGGAGGGACGCGCCGATGATCCCGCTCGTCTCGATCATCACCTCACGACTGGCGTTGATCGCCGCACTCACGGCGCCGGCCCCACACGCCGTATCGCACACCGACACCTACCCTCGCAATCCGGGGATCGATGCCGTCAACTACGCGTTCCGCCTCGATCTGACGGACAGCAGCAATGCGATCCGCGGAGAGCTGGTCTTCGATCTGCGCGTCCTTTCGGCAGACGCCACGCTCCTGCGTCTCGATCTGATCAACCGCTCGGCCGCGCTCGGCGGCAAAGGCATGATCGTGACGGCGGTGGAGCGTGACGGTGCGGCCGCCCCGTACACCCACTCTGGCGACGAGCTGCGGATCCCGTTACCGAGCGGCATGCCACTGCCACGACGCTCGCGCGTGGTGGTGCGCTATGAAGGCACACCGGCCAACGGCCTGCAGATCGGTCTCAACAAGCATGGGGACCGCACCTTCTTCAGTGACAACTGGCCGAATCGCGCACGCCACTGGCTTCCGGTCATCGACCATCCGTACGACAAAGCCACGAGCGAGTTCATCGTGACGGCCCCGAGTCATTACCAGGTGGTGTCGAACGGACTGCTCGCTGAGACCACCGATCTGCCCGGGGGACGGCGACGCACGCATTGGCGAAACGGAGTACCGATCGCGCCTTGGCTTTACGTGCTTGGCGTGGCGCGATTTGCGGTGCAGCAGGTCGGCACCTTTCAGGGCAAGCCGATCGAAACGTGGGTCTATCCGCAGGATCGCGATGCGGGCTTCTTCGACTTCGCCGAGCCCACCAAGGATGTACTGGCGTTCTACAGCGATTATGTCGGCCCGTTCGCGTACGAGCGGTTGGCCAACATCCAGGCGAGCAGTGTCGCAGGCGGCATGGAGTCGGCGTCGGCCATTCTCTACCACGAAAGCTCGGTAACCGGCACGCGAAGCGAACGGTGGCGCAACGTGGTCATTCACGAGATTGCGCACCAGTGGTTCGGCAATGCGGTGACCGAAGCCGACTGGGACGACGTGTGGCTGAGCGAAGGCTTCGCCACGTACTTCACGTTGCTCTTCATCGAGCATGCCTACGGGCGCGACGAGTTCCTGCGTGGGCTCGAATCCAGTCGGCGGACGGTCCTTGCTTTCGCGGCGAAGAATCCCGGGTACACGATCGTGCACCGGAACCTGAGCCGCATGGAAGACGTGACCAGCTCCCACACCTACCAGAAGGGGAGCTGGATCCTGCACATGCTGCGCGGCATGATCGGGACCGACGCGTTCAAGCGGGGCATCCGCGCCTACTATGCCGCCCACTTCAACGGCAACGCCACCACCGCCGACTTCCGTCGCGCCATGGAGGAGGCATCCGGCCGGTCACTGGAGCGCTTCTTCGACCAGTGGCTCTACAAATCAGGCAACCTTCAGCTGGCCGGCGACTGGCGCTACGACCCTGCCGCGAAGCAGGTACACCTTACGCTCGAGCAGGTGCAGGCCGACGGTACCGTGTTCACCATGCCCATCGAGGTCGCCGTTCACGAGCAGGGGAAGGCCGTCCCCACCCTGCACCGGCTCACGCTCGACGCGAAGCGCGGTGCCTTCTCGTTCCCGGTCCAGAGCGAGCCCTCCAACGTGACGCTCGATCCCAACCACTGGGTGCTGATGGAGTCGACGCTCGCGCGGAAGCCCTAGCCTCAGCCTACAGGGGGTGCGAAGCGGCTGGCTACCGCCGCCGCGCCTGATCTTCTTCCCACTCCACGAATGACCCGTCGAAGTCCTTGAGCTTCGTGCCGTCGAACCACCATACACGCGTGGCCACCTCGCGAAGAAAGGCGCGGTCGTGGCTCACGATCAGCACGGTGCCCTCATACTCACCAAGCGCGTCTTCAAGCACCTCGATGTTCTCCACGTCGAGGTGATTGGTGGGCTCGTCGAGCACCAGCAGATTGGCGCCCGACAGCGTCATGATCGCCAGCGCCATACGCGCACGCTCACCGCCGCTCAGCGAGCGGATTTCACGGAAGACTTCCTCGCCCGTGAAGCCGAAGGCACCAAGGTGATTCTGCACCTGCCCGCGGTTCCACAGCGGGCGGTGCGACTGGATCGCGTCGAACATGGACTGATCGAGCGGGAGGTCGCCAAGGTCCTGCTTGAAGTACGCCGGTGTGATGGAACTGCCGATACGTGACTGCCCGCTGGCGGGCTCGCGATCGCCCATGATGGTGGAGATGAACGACGATTTGCCCGCACCGTTGGGCCCAACGAGTGCCACGAAGTCGTTGCGGCGCAGCACTGCCGTGAAATCCTCCACCAGCACACGCCCGGGAACCTCTACGCGCAGATCCTTGACGTCGATCACCTGATCGCCACCACGGTCGTTCACCGTGAATTCGAGCGACATGGCCGCCGGGTCACCCGGCGGCGGCGCGAGCCGCGGCAGGCGTTCGAGACGCTTGCGCTTGCCCTTGGCCTGGAATGAGTTCACGCCGGCGATGTTGCGACGGATGTACTCCTCTTCCTTCTTCACGTATGCGCGCTGCTTCTCGAGCTCGCGTTCACGCGTAAGCCGTCGTTCCGCGCGCTGCGGCACGAACTGGCTGTAGTTGCCCTTGTACCATTCGCTCGACTTGGCCTCGATGTGCAGGATGTGCGTGCAGATCGCGTCGAGGAAGGCACGGTCGTGCGACACCACCAGGACCGTTTCGCCGGCGTCCTTGAGCCACTCCTGAAGCCAGTGGATCGTGTCGAGGTCCAGATGGTTGGTGGGCTCGTCGAGCATCAGCAGATCGGCCGGAGCGATCAGCTGCGCTGCCAGCCCCACCCGCCCGCGTTCACCACCGCTCAGCGTGGAGATGAGCCGCGTCTTGCTTTCCTCGGCATCGAAGCCGAGCCCCTGCAGTACCGCGTCCACCCGGGCGTGGTACTCGTAGCCCCCCATGTCGGCGAAACGCTCCTGATCGCGCCCGAACTTCTCCAGCATCTCATCGGTGACCTTGTCGCCGAGCTCGCCCAGCTGCATGGCCTGATCGGCGATACTCTGCTCGAGGGCGATCACCTCGCGCCACGCCGCCGCGCCCGCCTGCCAGACCGTGGTAGCCCCTTCGAAGGCGCGGTGCTGGTCGAGCAGGGCATGGCGCATGCCCGGCTTGCGCGCCACGGCGCCCACGTTGGGCTGGCGGTCACCGGTGATGACCGAGAAGATCGAGGACTTGCCGGCGCCGTTACGGCCGATGATCCCCCAGCGCTCCCCCTCGCCCACAGTAAAGGTGACGTTCTTGAGCAGTTCGGTGGCGCCGAACGAGATACCGATATTGGAGCAGGAGAGGAGAGTCACGCGACGGGTCTTGGCAACGGGTTCGGATGTTGCCGAAAGGTACACCACTTGGGGCACGGACCCGAAATCCGGCGACACGTGTATGCCGCAGAGGTGGCGGGGCCCGCTGCCCCGCCCAGGTCAGTGGAGTCGCTGTACCGGCGCCCCGGCGTACGAGGCATTGCCCTCCAGCTCCGTGTGCTTTGGGATCACGCTCAGCGCTCCCACCTGGGTGCCCAGGCCCGTCGTCACACCGATCCCCACCACACTCCCGACGCCGATCACTGTCCCCGCGCCCAGCGTGACCGGAGCGGTCTTCAACAGGCCGCGTTCAACGATATGCCCGGAAAGATGGACATCGGCCCCGATGACCACGTTGTCACCGAACGTCAGCAGGTTGTGATCCATGACGGAGAGACTGTTGACCCACACCAGTCGCCCCACGCGCGCGCCGTTGAGCCGCAAATACCAGCTCCAGATGGGAGATGAACGAAACGCCGGTCCGGCGAATACCCGCACGACGTGTATCGTCATCAGGTAGCGCCCCCACGTGAGCACGGGCCATTCGAAGTCGGTCAGCCGTGCCGTGATGCCCGCGGGGGATCGCCAGCCCAGCGCGCGGGTTGAAAGAGCAGACGCGATCACCAGCACGATCGCGAACAGGAGATAGAGCGGAACGACCGCCAGCGAGAGCAGCAGCACCCGCGACCATCCCGGCAGTGACCAGGTGGCCTGCCACTGAACGAAGGCCAGAGCGGGGGCGACGGACAGCCCGAGCAACACGGTCTCGAGCAGCACGACCGACGCAATCGCCCACACGAACCGAACCGAACGCCATGCCCGTCGACCCGTCATTGGACGAAACACCTCGGGAGTCGGAATCGACCGAACTCGATGCCGTGGCCCGACTGCATACCATCGGCAGCGGTACGCCGCTGATCTACGTGCCTGGGCTGGACGGTACCGGGCTGCTGTTCTACCGGCAGGTCCGTGTGCTCCGGCACCGCTTCCGGGTCCTCACCTACCGCTTGCGCGACAATGCCGTCGACATGGACGCGCTCGTGGCCGATCTCGCCCATCATCTGGCGATCGCCGTCCCCGATGGAACGCCCGTCGTAATGGTGGGCGAGTCGTTCGGTGGCGCGCTGGCCATGTCGTTCGCCATCGCACATCCGGAGCGGGTGCGTGAGCTCGTCATCCTCAATTCGTTCACGAGCATCACGCCTCGCGTCAAGCTGCATCTGGCGCTGGGGGCCATGCGGCTCGTACCCTGGCGCACGATGCAGTGGGTTCGCACGCTCACCGCCGCCCGATTGCACTCGGCGCATACGCACCGCGACGAAATCCGGCGCTTCCTGCTGCTCACGCGGGGAACGACGAGGGAGGGATATCGCAATCGCCTGCGCATTCTCACGCGCTACGACATCCGCCCAGCGCTGCACCGCCTCACGGTACCCACGCTCTATCTGGCCGCCGATCAGGATCACCTGATTCCGTCGGTGCGCGAAGCCCGGTACATGGTTTCGCGCGTAGCCAACGGCACCCTCCGCATTCTCGAGGGGCATGGGCATGGCTGTTTCCTCGCTCCCGACCTCAACCTCGACCGTCTGCTCCACGAATGGCACTCCGCGCGGGTCGACGACGCTTCAGCACCGACAGTGTGAAGATGTGGGTGGGCAGTGCCGAAGACCAGCCGCCGGCGCGCCGTCATGCGCCGCGTGCCCGGAAGCCCCTGCGGCCTGTTCCTCACAAAGCGGACGGAAACGTTTCCGGAAGTTCGTCGCGGTCGAAGAAACCCTCCCGTTCGAGCGGCTCCACGGCACGGGTCCGGTCGAAGTGCAGCACCGCGTCGAACTGTCGCGCCAGAGACACCGTGAAATAGTGACTCTGGCGCTCGCTCTGCGGGCGGTAGATCACGCCGATGGCCCGCGCCAGCCGAGGCTGCTGCAGGACGTCATGCAGCGCCGCCGACGCCGCGGGATCGACGTAGCATGCCCGGTGCCCGGTGGCGTGCATGAGCCACTCCACACTGCCCGGGAGCGCCGGTCGCACCGTCATGCGCGTAGCGGCACTACCCCACTCACTGGCCGCAGTAACGCTCCCGTCGTAGGTGGTGAACCCCACGAGTCTCACCGCCGAGCCGAAGTGTTCACGCGCCAGCTGGCCGATGTTGAGTTCGCCGTAGCGCGAGCGGTCCGTCGCGCGCGCATCACCGATATGCGAATTGTGCGCCCAGACCACGATCTTCGGAACCATTTGCGCACGGGCGAGATGCTGTTCGAGCCGTACAAGCGTCTCCATCATGTGTCGATCGCGCAGGTTCCAACTGTTCGTCCGTCTGTCGAACAGCGCTCGATAATAGCGCTCCGCATCGCGCACCACGTGCGCGTTCTGTTGTGCACCGAAGAGCGCCGCCGCCTCGACCGCCATCAGCGCCTGCGATGCAAGGACCCGCCGCTGCTGGAGCTCCACGAGCTGCTGGACGACCTCCGCCTCACAGGATTGAGACAGGCCCAGGGCCGTGGCGTGGCCGTACGCCTCAGGTTCGGCGCCAACATGATCGAAGCAGGCGTAGCGCTCCCGCGCGCGCTGAGCTGCAGCAGGATCGACAACCTGCAGATAGGCAATCACGGCATCGATCGAGGCGTGCAAACTGTACAGGTCGAGCCCGTAGAATCCGACCCGGGCCGACTTCGTCGGAAGTCCGTCATTGTACTGACGCAACCACCCGACGAAGTCGAGCACATCGGCATTACGCCACATCCATTGCGGGAATCGCCGGAATCCGGCCAATGCCTCCGTGGCGTCGCCGTCGGCCGTGCCCATGCCCTGAACGAACGCATGGACACGGGCAGCATCCGGCCAGTCCCCCTCGATGGCCACCGCAGAAAAGCGATGCTCGACGATCAGCCGCTTGGTGATCTCATTGCGGATCCGGTAGAACTCATGGGTCCCGTGTGATGCCTCCCCAAGCATCACGATCCGAGCATCACCGATCCGATCGAGCAGCGGACCGAAGTCCGCCGGTGATCCGGTCAGTACCCGCGCGCCCCGGGCCAGCTCATGGATGGTCGCCGAGCTCTCGGCCGCAGACGGCTCCATTGATGCACCGAGCCCGTCGTTCCCACTCGACATCGCCATACACTCCCTCGTACGCAGTCGGGCAGCAGCCCGCCGTGTGGTCGCGACTCAGGCGTTCACGACGAGCTGATCGTCGATCGCCGTGACGCCGGGGGCCTGCCACGCCGCCCGCTCAGCATCCATGCGCTCGGCCCACGAACGCACGCTTCCCCGCAAGGTCACGCGGCCGTCCATGGTTTCGACGTCGATGTTGTTCGATTCGAACTCTGCGCTGCGATGCAACGCCGCCTTGATTTTCCGTACCACCTCATCGGGCTTGACCTTGACGCCTTGGATGGTGATGTGGTTGCTGATGCCGCGCACACCCGTGAGGTTCCGAATGGCGCGCTCCGCCGCCGCGCGCTGGGAGTACGACGACACACTTCCCTCCATCGTGATCCAGCCGCTCTCGACCTTGAGCTGGATCTGATCGTCCGGCACGTCGCCATCCCATCGGAGGGTATTGACGGCAGCATGTGCGAGCTCGGTATCGGAGCGAGCGCTGGCACTGGGGAGTTTCACGATCAACTCCTCGGCGATGGCACGCACCCCCGACACACGTTCGGCTGCCCGTTCGGCCGCGAGCTTCTTGGAGTAGCTGGGCACTTCTCCGGAGAGCGTGACCACCCCGTCCTTCGCGGCCACCCCGATCTCGCACTCTCTGGTGTTGAAGTCCCACCGCAGTTCCTCAATGACATCCTTCTGCAACTGTATGCTCGTCTTCATGGTCGGTTCCTCCTCGAGTTCCGCCCGTCACTGGCACCGCGCCGACGGGGCGAGAGAAGAAATGCATGCTCTGAGGTGGCATGCTGTCAGAGCCATCCGGGCATCACGTCGGTGAATTGACCGTCAGTAGCCGACGAGGGTGCTAGAACGCCGCGCCCGCTATCGACCACGCACCACATCGTGGCGCCATTTATCCGACAGACGGCTGGACAAAGCAGAGGCATCATGAGCACAGCCTAAAGACCGGAGCCGTTCATGTCTGTCCTCTTCCGCGACCGGCGCGAAGCCGGCACCTGCCTCGCCTCGCTGCTTCAGCGCTACGCGGCCAAACCTGGTGTCGTCGTGCTCGGCCTCGCGCGAGGTGGCGTTCCCGTGGCCGCCGAGGTCGCCCGCGCACTTGGTGCACCACTCGATGTATTCGTGGTGCGAAAGATCGGATTGCCGGGTCATCCGGAGTACGCAATCGGCGCCATCGCCAGCGGCGGTACCTGCGTACTCAACAGCGACGCCATTCGTCGGCATGGCCTCGCCCCTGCGGACGTGGCCGCAGCGCAGGCGCGCGCCGAGGCGGAGCTCTCGCAGCGCGAGCACACCCTTCGTGGTGACCGGCCGCCCGTGGACACGCATGGCAGCACGGTGATCATCGTGGACGACGGGATGGCGACAGGGGCGACGATGCGGGCGGCCGTCGATGCGCTGCGGGCGCACCATCCGGTGCGGATCGTGGTGGCCGTACCCATCGCCGCATCCGATGCATGTGCGGCCATCACAGCCATTGCAGACGAATGCCATTGCTTTACCTGTCCACCCTTCCTTCGGAGTGTTGGTGAATGGTATGCCGACTTTTCGCAGACGGAGGATCAGGAAGTGCGCACGCGCCTCGAGCAGGCCATGCGTACACTGCCGGAAGATCTCCGCGAGAGCGCATTGCACGCGCACGCATCACTTCGCCTGCCGCACAACGTGCCCAATGGCATTCACACTTGATCCGCCAGCCCTCCCCGTCGCGTCGCGGGGGTGGCGCACTGCGCCCAATCTCGAGGACTATGCTGGGACGTATGCCGACTTCACCTGGGACGAGGCCGCACGGCAGAGCCTGAGCGGGCTGCCCGGCGGTGTGGGCATCAACATCGCGTACGAGGCTGTCGATCGGCATGCCATGGGTCCACGTGCATCGCACGTGGCGCTACGGTGGCGCGGTCGCGAGGGGAGCTCCCGCCTGATGACGTATGCGGATCTTGCCGCCGACTCCAACCGCGTCGCCAACGTACTGGACACCCTCGGTATTGCCCACGGCGTCCGCGTGTTCACACTACTCGATCGCATTCCCGAGTTGTACGCCGTGGTGATGGGCACGTTCAAGGTGGGAGCGTCCCTGTCGCCGATGTTTTCGGCGTTCGGCCCGGAACCGCTTCGCATCCGACTCGACAAGGGAGAGGCAGTCGTGCTGGTGACGACTCCAGCGCACTACCAACGCAAGGTACTCCCCATCCGCAGCCTCCTGCCACGGCTGCAGCACGTCTTGCTCGTGGGCGAAGCCGCGGAGGTGGAGCGTCTGTCGGGCGTGGCGGACCTGCGGGCCCTCATGGCGGCCGTGCCCGACACATTCACGACGGCGCACACCTCCGCAGATGACGAGGCCCTCCTGCACTTCACCAGCGGGACCACCGGCTCCCCCAAAGGTGCCGTCCACGTGCATGGCGCCGTCGTGGCACATCATGTCACCGCCGGATATGCCCTCGACTTCCGCGAGGATGATGTGTTCTGGTGCACGGCAGACCCAGGGTGGGTCACCGGCACGTCGTATGGCATCATCGCCCCGCTCACACACGGTATCACCAGCGTGGTTGATGAAGGAGACTTCGATGTGGATCGCTGGTATCGCACGCTTCAGGATGAGCGCGTCACGGTCTGGTATACCGCTCCCACCGCCATCCGATTGCTCATGCGGGCAGGGGCCGACGCCGTGCGACGCTACGATCTGTCGGCCCTGCGACTGATCTGCAGTGTGGGGGAACCATTGAATCCGGAGGCCGTGCGGTGGGGGGCCGACGTGCTCGGACGACCCATACACGACAATTGGTGGCAGACGGAAACCGGGGGGATCATGATCGCCAACTTTCCGGCCATGGCGATCCGTCCCGGCTCCATGGGGAAACCCCTGCCCGGCATCACCGCAGGCATTGTGCAGCGCGTACAGGACCGGGTGCAGGAAGTGCATGAACCGGATCAGGTGGGAGAGCTGGCGCTACGCCCGGGTTGGCCGTCGATGTTTCGCGGCTACCTGCACGACGACGCGCGCTATCGTCGCTGCTTCGCGAACGGCTGGTATCTCACCGGCGATCTCGCCAGGCGCGACGCCGATGGCTACTACTGGTTCGTCGGCCGGGCTGATGATGTCATCAAGAGCGCAGGTCACCTCATCGGCCCGTTCGAGGTGGAGAGCATCCTGCTGGAACATCCGGCCGTCGCCGAGGCGGCTGCGATCGGCATACCGGATGCGATGGCCGGCGAACTCGTCAAGGCATTCGTGACGCTAAAGCCGGGGTTTGCGCCATCGGATGCCCTGAGCCTCGAGTTGCGCGGGTACGCCCGTCAACGGCTGGGTGCCGCAATCGCTCCCAAGGAACTGGCCTTCCTCGAGCAGATCCCGCGCACCCGCAGCGGCAAGATCATGCGCCGGCTCCTCAAGGCCCGTACGCTCGGCCTGCCGGAAGGCGATCTCTCCACCATGGAGGGTAGCCCGACATGAGTTCCGCCGTCCACTCGCCTTCACGGCCGTTGCCGGCGAATCGATTGCTTGTGGCACACCTCGAGGAGATCGCGGATCTGCTCGAAGCGCAGGACGCCAGTGTGTTTCGCGTCCGGGCATATCGGAAGGCGGCCGAGAGCGTTCGCGAGCTCGAGCGTCCGGCGCTGGAGATTTTCCGCGACCGTGGAATTGCCGGGCTTGATGCCGTACCCCATGTGGGGACTGGCATCGCGAGGGTGATCCGCGACTTTCTCGTCGGTGGTCGGACCGCCGCGCTGGATCACCTTCGGGGAACGGCAGACCCGGTGGCGATCTTGGAGACGGTCCCCGGAATTGGGCCGATCCTGGCGCAACGCCTGTACGAAGAAACGGGCCTCGATTCACTCGAGGCACTCGAGGCCGCCGCACACGACGGGCGGCTTGCCGGGGTGAATGGATTTGGCAGCAAGCGTATCGCAGGCATCCGTGATGCATTGGCCACGCGGCTGGGGAGAGCCCGCCGCGATGCGCGGACACCACTGTCGCTACACACGCCGCGCATCGCCGTATTGCTCGACGTGGACCGTGAGTATCGCGAAAAGGCGGCAGAAGGCCTGTTGCCACGGATCGCCCCACGGCGCTTCAATCCGACAGGTGCCGCCTGGCTGCCGGTGCTGCACACCAGCCGTGAGGGATGGCACCTCACGGCACTCTATTCCAACACGGCGCTGGCCCATCGGCTGCAGCGTACCAACGACTGGGTGGTCATCTACGCCGACGGTGCGGACGGCGAGCACCAGCACACGGTGATCACCGCTCGCGAAGGCGTACTCGCCGGTGAACGGGTAGTCCGCGGCCGCGAACACGAATGCGAAGCATTCTACACGGGCCACCATGACGACTGACCGCACGATCCTCGTGGAAGCACTGCGGGACATGCTGCGCATCCGTCGCTTCGAGGAGCGGTGCGCCCTGCTCTATCAGCAGGAGAAGATCCGCGGCTTCCTGCATCTCTACATCGGCGAAGAAGCGGTGGCCGCCGGGGTACTGCCGGCATTGACGGTCGACGACGCGGTCGTGGCCACCTACCGTGAGCATGGGCATGCACTGCTGCGAGGTATCTCGGCCAACGCGATCATGGCCGAGATGTACGGCAAGCGCACCGGATGCAGCGGCGGGCGCGGTGGATCGATGCACCTGTTCGACGTGGCCACACGATTCTACGGCGGCAATGCGATCGTGGGCGGGGGATTGCCGCTGGCTGTTGGCCTGGCCCTCGCCGACACGCTCTCCGCACGCACGCGGGTGACCGCCTGCTTCTTCGGCGACGGTGCCGTGGCCGAAGGTGAGTTCCACGAGTCGCTCAATCTGGCCGCACTCTGGAAGCTGCCCGTCTTGTTCTGTTGCGAGAACAATCTGTATGCGATGGGCACGGCGCTCTCCCGCCATCAGGCCGATCCCGATATCGCGAGGAAGGCCACGAACTACGGCATGCCAGCGACGATGGTGGATGGGATGGACGTGATCGCCGTCCGTGAGGCTGCTGTGAAAGCGGTGGCGGCCATCCGGTCCGGCAGTGGTCCGCAGTTTCTCGAGTGCCGCACCTACCGATTCCGCGCGCACTCCATGTTCGATCCCGAGTTGTACCGGTCGAAGACGGAAGTCGATGCGTGGAAGACGAAATGCCCCATCCTTCACGTGACACAGCTGCTGCGTACGGCACATGCCTTCGCCGACAGCGAGCTCTCGGCACTCGAGCAGGCGGTGACTGCTGAAGTCGACGACGCCGTGGCGTTCGCCGAGCAGTCCGACTGGGAGCCCGTCAGCGACCTGCTCCGCTTCGTCACTTCGGCTGCGGAGACCAGCCCATGAGCAATGGCTCGCGCATCACCTACCGTGAGGCACTCCGACAGGGGCTGCGGGCCGCGCTCACCGCAGACAGCACGGCGTTTCTCATGGGTGAGGATGTGGGCCGCTACGGCGGCACGTACGCCGTGAGCAAGGGGTTGCTCGACGAGTTCGGTCCGGATCGCATACGCGACACCCCACTCTCCGAGTCGGCTTTCGTGGGTGCCGGCATTGGCGCCGCCCTCGGTGGAATGCGCCCCATCGTGGAGATCATGACCGTCAACTTCAGCCTGCTCGCGCTGGATCAGATCATGAACTCCGCGGCCACGCTGCTGCACATGTCCGGCGGGCAGTGCAATGTGCCGCTGGTGATTCGCATGACCACCGGCGGTGGTCGTCAGCTTGCCGCGCAGCATTCCCACAGCCTGGAGGGGTGGTACGCGCATATTCCCGGCCTGCGCATCCTCACGCCGGCCACGCTCGAGGACGCGCGCGGCATGCTGCCGGCAGCGCTGCAGCACCCGGATCCCGTGCTGATCTTCGAGCATGCGCTCCTGCTCAACATGGGAGGCGAACTTTCCCACGACGCCGGCGCGGTACCACTCAGCGGCGCAGCGGTCAGACGGTCGGGTACCGACGTGTCGCTCATCACGTACGGCGGTATGCTCGGCAAGGCGATGGCAGCGGCGGACGCCCTGGCGACCGCCGGCGTGCAGGCCGAGGTCATCGACCTGCGTGTACTGCGTCCGCTCGACGACGCGACGATCCTCACCTCGGTCCGCAAGACGCACCGCGCCGTCATCATCGATGAGGGGTGGCGGAGCGGTAGTCTTGCCGCCGAAATCAGCGCACGGATTACGGAAGGAGCGTTCTACGATCTCGACACGCCAGTGCACCGCGTCTGCAGCGCGGAGGTCCCGTTGCCCTACCCACGGCATCTCGAGGAGGCTGCACTCCCGCAGGTGGAGCAGATCGTGAACGCCGCGAGGCAGCGATGAACGAGCTTCGTATGCCATCACTCGGCGCCGACATGCAATCGGGAACACTCGTTCGCTGGCATGTGCAGCCCGGCGACATGATCCACCGAGGCGATATCGTGGCCGAAGTGGAAACTGAAAAGGGCGTGTTCGATGTGGACAGCCCCGAAGAGGGGATCGTGGAGCAGTTGGTGGTCGCCGAAGGCACCCGCGTGCCGGTCCTGTCTACGCTCGCGCGGCTGCGTGACGAGGGAGCAGCTGCCTCGCCCCCCGCCATCACGGAGCCCGCCACCGCGGAGCCCACCGCGGAACCCAGCCGGTCGGCAGGGGAAGCGCAGGCGCCTGCGCCCGGCGTACCAGCCCCCCGCGTGTCTCCATTGGCACGGCGCGTGGCCGCCGACCTCGGTGTGGACCTCACGACCGTACAGGGCACCGGTGAGCATGGAGCCATCACTCGCGCCGATGTGGAGCGGGCGGCGCACGCGGTGGCGCGGCCGGTTGAACCGCAGCGTGACGAGAAACCCGTCACAGTACCTACCACAGCACCTACCACAGCGCCCACCGCAGCACTTGCCGCACCACCCGCCCGTGATTTCTCCGCAGCCATGCGCACCGCGATCGGTGCGGCCATGGTACGCTCAAAGCGCGAGATCCCGCACTACTACGTGTCGCAGGAGTTCGATGTATCCCGCATGGTGACCTGGCTACAGGAAACCAACGCCGACCGCCCCATCGCGGAGCGAATCCTCACGGTCGCGGTATTGCTGTCGGCGGTGGCGCGTGCCGTCACGGTGTACCCGGAGTTCAACGGCCACTGTGTAGATGGTGTCTTTCATCCGTCTTCCGACGTACATCTCGGCGTAGCCATCGCGCTGCGTGGCGGCGGCCTCATTGCCCCGGCGCTGCATCATGCCGATCGCTTCTCCCCGGCAGCACTCATGCCCGCGTTGCTGGATCTCGTGGGACGCACGCGCGGCGGCGGATTGAGAACGTCGGAACTGACCGACGGAACGTTGACCGTGACGGCGCTCACCGAGGGGCATGTGCGGCAGCTGGTCGGGATCATCTATCCGCCGCAGGTCGCGATCGTCGGGTTCGGTGCGATCGCCGATCGCCCGTGGGCAGTGGACGGACTGATCGGTGTGCGGCGGACCGTGTTCGGCACGTTGTCGGCGGACCATCGCGTGAGCGACGGGCGTCGTGCCTCGCAGTTCCTCGATCACGTGCAGCAGTGGCTGCTGGCTCCGGAGGCCCTGTGACGACGGATGACGTTCGCCCCGCCGTACTGGCGGCCCTGCATCGCGCCGTGCCGGAAGTCGACGTGGAAGCCCTGCGCCCCGACCTCGATCTGCGGTCGCAGGTGGACATGGACTCGATCGATTTCCTGCGCTTTCTCGTGGCGGTACACGATGCCACCGGCGTGGACATCCCTGAAAGTGCCTATGGGACGGTGCGTACACTGGAGGGGCTGGTGACGTACCTGTCCGTCCAACGGGCAGCCGCCGCTCCGCCGGTGTCCGCCTCCTGAGCGGTTCGGGGTGCCACCAAAGGAGAACCCCCGCAGGGGCATCGCTGCCTCCTGCGGGGGTTCGTGTCCCGCTGGCGATCGCCGACATCCAGGCTCGGTACCAGATGCGAATGAGGCTCTTGCGAGGCATCGGCATCATGACGGCCGGCGATCTTTCCCTTGTTGGACGAGCCCAACGCAGGCGCCCGATGTACATCGGACTTCGGTTGTGTCCAGCGACCTCACAACCTGTGTGTCGACACCGAACTGCCGGCACACGCCCTTCCGTGAACGTCTTCGAGGAAGGATCCGCGCGCGGCGTCTCGTTCCGCGTGCGCACTGTGAATATGCATGCCCCGTTTGAGCGCACCAGTCGGGAAACGTCCGACAGGTCGGTTGCAGCGCCACGACCGTCAGTGGGCGGCATTACTCATGGGGGAGCAGCAGCCGCATCCATACCGCCGAGCCCCGACATGCCGCGCCTCCACAAGTACACCAGCGGGAACGCCCACTACGTGCTGACCAGCATCAACGGCTCGGTCATCACCTACCAACTCACCGCCCAGGGCGAGCGACGCCTGGCCGACGCCGGTGTCATGGCCGGCCAGAACTTCGAGCGGGCCATGCTGCTCGACCTCTATCGGTCCGGCGACGCCTATGCGCCCGGGGTGGAGTTTCCCGAGGCGGTTCGCGCGAATCAGCTGGAGATCGACTTCGCTGCGGGCCCGAGCCTCGAAAGCGCGTTCCCGATGTGCGATGGGTGCGGTGGCCTGATCGACCTCCATCTCACACTGATGGACAGCACGCCGCCCATCACCGCGCGGCTGCACTGCTCGGTGTGCCGCAGCAACCCGTCCAATCGAGCGGACACGAGCGTACCCCTCTCGATCCTCTCACGCGCGTTGCTCACTCGGCTCCTTGCCGACAAGCGCGTGGAGCACACGTCTGAGAACGTGGTGCGCTACCGGTCGCTGCTGAACGCCGAGCTCGCCGTACACTGGGATGCGGTACGCAAGCATCGCGCGTCCACGCAGCAGCAGTTCTTCGGCGACGGAGATCTTGGGGGCCTGGGGCTCGGCTAGCGCGGGCAGTTAGCGCCTGCGGCTACGCGCCCCCCGTACCCGTTACCAGTCCGTTGGACGGTAATCCTTGAGGAACTGCCCCCACACATGCGTGCCGGTGTTGATCCCGTCGAACAGCGGATCCACAATGCGCGCCGCGCCGTCCACGATGTCCAGCGGCGGATGGAAACGGTGATTGGCCACCTTGCGCGCCGCCAATTCCGCCACGTCTTCGTCGGTCACCCACCCGGTATCCACGCTGTTCATGTGGATGCCGTCCTGCTGGTAGTCTGCCGCCGACGTGCGCGTCATCATGTTGAGCGCCGCCTTGGCCATGTTGGTGTGCGGATGCCGAGTGGTCTTGTTGTTCCGGTAGAACTGCCCCTCCATCGCCGACACGTTCACGATGTGCTTGTCGCGATTGTCGGTGCGCAGCATGAGCGGCTTGAGGCGCGCGTTGATGATGAACGGCGCAATCGCGTTCACCAGCTGCACCTCCAGCAGTTCCACACTCGAAACCTCGGCGAGCAGCAGGCGCCACGAATTCCGGTCGCGCAGGTCGACCTGTTGCAGGTCCTGATCGAGACGGCCGGCAGGGAAGAGTGCCACCGACTCGGCCATGTCTTCCGGAAGCAGCGGCACCTGCGAGAGCGCCGCCGAGTTGGGCATGTCCATCACGTTGGCGGTCTGCACCACGGCCGGCGCCGACGCCGCCGTGAGCGTGCGTACCACCGGCGGCAGACTCGCCAACGGCGCCTGTTCGCGCTCCATGAGGTGCGCGTAGAAGGCCGGTGGCCGCCGCACCGTCTGGCAGGCGTTGTTGATGATCGCATCGAGCCGCGACTCCTCCTGCAGGATCTGCCGACAGAAGGCTTCCACACTGGGCGTGTGCCGCAGGTCCAGCCCGAACAGCGCCAGCCGGTGGCCCCATTCGGCGAAGTCGGGTTCGGCGGCGTAGCGCTGCGCCGAGTCGCGCGGGAAGCGGGTGGTGACCAGGAGGCGAGCTCCCGCGCGCAGCAGCTTGAGCCCCGCCTGATAGCCGATCTTCACGCGGCCGCCGGTGAGCAGCACCGTGCGCCCCGTGAGGTCGGCCAGCTCGGTACGCTTGGCGTAGTTGAAGTCGCCACAGGGCACGCACATCTGATCGTAGAAGTGGTGCACGGTGGTGAACTTCTGCTTGCAGATGTAGCAGTGCTGCGGCACCACAGCCTCGCCCAGATCTTCCGGGAGCGATTCGGGCGGATACACGTTGGGCGTGGTGAACACCGGGCGCCGACGCAGCTCGCGAATGCCCGTCTGATTGAGCACCGCATCGTCACGCGCCGCCGCGGCCGCCTTGCGTTCGCGCGTGGTGGCCTTCACCATGGCGCGCCGCGCCTTGGGGTCGGGATGAAACACCTGCGCCACCTGCTCGAGGAACGCGAGGCGATCTTCGGCCGGGACCGACACCAGCAGCGCCCGGTCCTGCGCAACGCGCGCAAGAAACACAGTCGCCTGGCGGAGTTCTGCGGCAAAATCGTCGGTCATGGTCGGGGAGCGTTCGTCGGGTACGGTGGCATCCCGAAAGCTAGCACGGTCGCGTGCCCCGTCATGCCGACCGACCGGCCTGTCCGCTTTTGTGCTTCGCGCGAGCGAGGGGTTAGGCCGCACCGGTGAGCAGCAGCAGACCGACAGTGAGTTCGATCGCCGCGCCTCCGAGTGCTTTGGGAAAACTCCCGCTGTCGAGGAGCAGCGAGGGAAACCGGAGCAGGCCCGCTCCGGCCCAGGATGCGCCAGCCACCAAGTAGGCACTTGGTTCCTGGACGACCAGGCAGGTTACACCCATGGCGAAAAAGAGACCGCCATAGGTCGCGCGGATCTCCGACACACCGAGTCCGCCAACAGGCTGTATGGAAACGAGCTTCGCGGCCTTGCCTGGAGCCAAAACCCCCAGCAACCCCATCGCCGCGCAAACGAGTGCTCCGATGACCGATAGCATTGGTCGAGACGAGAAGTGGTGTGCGTCATGCAGCCGGCGTGGGACGCACCCATGATTGGGTGTGAATAATGATCTTCGTGGCAGCGGACATGGAGTCGCACCGCTCACCGTACAGGGTGTTCGGCGATCGAGAGTCACGGAAGGGCCGTTTGGTCGCCGAAGCATCCATTTGCACCTTGGCGGGGACACATACATGTACTGTTGCAGCGCTTCGCGGCTCCGTCTCTCACCTTATACTCGCATGCGCCCCTTCGCGACCCTCGCTATGCTGGTGGTCCCGCTCGCGGTTTCGCTCACCCTCGTGCCATCGGCGGCCTGCAGTCAGTCGGCGCAGCCCGTGCCCGTGGCGTCCGCACCCAGCATTGATGGCACGGTGCAGCGGGCCGTCATCGATAGCGTGGCCGTCTCGCTCGAAAAAGGGTACGTCGACGCCGATACCGGCCGTCGCATCGCACATCACCTGCGACGCCGATTGCAGGATGGGGCCTATGCCACCCACACCGACCCGGTTGCCTTCGCCATGGCCGTCAGCACGGACCTCAAGGCCATCAACGGGGACAAGCACCTCTTTCTGATGTGGAGCGGTGGTATGCCGGCGACTGGCCCCGTGCCGATCATGCGGTCCCCGGGTGGCGGAGCACCAGGGGGTGGGGCGCCTATCGTCGCCCCCGGGCCCGTGGTACCACCGACCGGCAATGCCGAACGGCTGATCAACCATGGTCTCCGCAAAGCCGAGATCCTACCCGGCAACGTCGGCTATCTGCTGATCGACGAGTTCGCGGGAGGTGACGGATTTGCTGACGCCATCGCCGGGGCCCTGCGTTTTCTCGAACGTACCGACGCCCTCATCATCGACGTGCGCAACAACCGCGGCGGCCACGGCGAAATGAGCCATCTGCTCTTCAGCCATTTCCTGCCGGCAACGCCGGTGCCCACGATCCGCGTGCGCGATCGCAAGCGCGGCGTCGATGAAGTGATCCGCAGCGACTCGGTGGTACCTGGTCCTCGTCGGACAGACGTACCGCTGTTCGTGCTCACCAGCCGTGCCACGGTATCGGCCGCGGAAGAGTTTGCCTTTGTGCTGCGCCGGTTGGGGCGGGCGACGATCGTGGGCGATCGAACCAGCGGCGCGGGGCACATGAATACACTCTCGTCCGTCG
>CAZNZG010000011.1:0-25837 GCA_964577455.1 uncultured Gemmatimonas sp.
TGACATCACCTGAGGTGATACGCCGTATATGCAACAGGCACAACGGGATAGGGGCTGACGGCATCGTCATCCTCGAGCCTCAGGCCGACAGCGGAGCGGTACGTATCCACTACTTCAACAGCGACGGCTCGCCCGCAGATCTTTGCGGGAACGCCACGTTGTGCTCGACGGCGCTGGCCGCCGAGCTCGGCATGGCACCGGCAGCCGGCATGCAGCTGACCACGGGGGCTGGACTCATCACAAGTCGGTGCGGCGCCCTCCCCGAGATCGATTTCCGGCCGGTTACGGAATTCACTCCGGACATGGCCATCGAACGTGGCCCCGGCGAACAGCGCATCGGGTTTGCCCTGGCTGGGATCCCGCACCTGGTCGTGCTGTGCGAGAATGCCGACGACATCGATCTCCCGCAGCGCGGCCAGCTGCTGCGCTGGCACCCGCTCACGGGCCCCAAGGGGGCGAATGTGAACTGGGTCTCGCCGCTTCCGGACGGAAGCGGCTGGCGATACCGGACCTTCGAACGTGGGGTCGAGGGCGAAACGCTGGCATGCGGCACAGGCTCCGTCGCCACGGCCATTCTGGTGGATCAGTGGGGGCTGGCGGCCGACCGGACGGTCACGATCCGGACCAGCTCGGGGCGGGACCTCGTTGTTTCGCTGGGCCGGTCGACGGAATCGGACGGATACCTTCCCACGCTGCGCGGCGAAGGGCGGGTGGTGTTCCGAGGCGTAATCGAACACATGTAGTCCGGATCGCTGCCACGCGAGCGATCTCCAGAACGGCGCCAAGGCAGTGGGCGCCGTTTGCCGTTTCGGCATGCGATGCGGCGAAAAACACGCCAGGACGGCTCGCGTTGCCGCCGCCACGCGCCACGTCCACACCGTGGATTTTCCACGTGTAAAAAACCCCAAGAAACAATGTGGACAGGTGGACAGAACGCGCTTTCGTGAGCGGCCACCCCATGACCACCTCGACTGCAGCGACATAAAGAACTGTGCAGCAACAGGTTACACAGGATTCCCACATCCGCCGTGGATTTCGCCCGTGGACTTCTCCACAGTTATCCACCAGCATAGGTTTACATAACATGTATTATGCGCATAGAGTAATCGGCAAAGCGACAAACACTGAGCTTTCTCTGTTTTATTGCTGCCCTGTTTCTGTCGACATGGGGGTCCGGCCAACGAATGGGCACAAAAGCAGACGGGCCGATCGATGTTCCTCGATCGGCCCGCGCATGGATTTCGACCTTCGCGGCGGTTACTTCGCCGTCAGCTCGCCGAGCCGCACATTCGCTTCCTGCTGAATCGGCTCACCGTCCAGCTTGGCCAACTCTTCCCAGATCTTGCGAGCGTCGTCGGCCTTACCGGCGGCCATCAGGCTCCGCGCCTGGCTCGCCTGGAAGTTGTACTTGTCGCTCTTGAACGACGAGGCGGCCGCGGCCTTGGCGTAATGCTCGGCGGCCTTGCCCATGTCCTTCTTGAACTCGTAGCCGGCGGCGATCATCGACTCGAGACTGCCCTTGAAGTCGGCCGACGCGCCACCGAGCGCCTTCTCCAGCGCCTTGATCCCCTCGTCGTACTTTGCCTGCTCGTACAGTACCTGAGCCAGAAGAATGGACGCCTGCTGGCCGGAGGCCGTGCTGCCGTACCGGGCGGCGACCTTCGCCAGCTCCTTCTGGGCTTCGTCCATCTTCCCCTGCGCGTACGGCGTCTGGGCTTCGTAGAGCGCCACCGAAGCCTTCTCGCGCGTCGACGCCGCGCTGCTACGGTACACGAAGATCGAGGCGGCCGCGACGGCTATGCCGCCGACTGCGTACAGGATCGGCTTGCTGTTCGCCTGAAACCACGTCGTGAGCGACTCGATCGGATCGTCGCTCATGGAGGCCGAGGAGCCTGCCGAAGTGCCTGTCGTGCGGGTCGACTGCGCCATGCGGATATGCCAACGTTGAGGAAAGAGGGCCAGTGGTTAGCCCCGTAACATAGTGGATTGCAGCGCGGCAGGGCACCCGTCCCCGCCACCGCGGGCCAAGACGAGATACGGATTAGCCGCCCCGCGGTCTCCAAGCAGAAAGGGGTGCCGCCACGCCAGCGGCGCCCCCTGCTCTGCTGCAGTGCCCCCGAGAGGATTCGAACCTCCGACCAACAGTTTAGGAAACTGCTGCTCTATCCAACTGAGCTACGGGGGCGTTCACGTTACGCGCGGAGAAAGGTATCGCGTGAACGTCAGTACGTCATGACCGCCGTGACTGGTCGATCGCCCAGCTGCGAGCGACCGTTCAAAAAGGCGAGCTCCACCAGCAGCGACACGCCGGCGACCGTGCCGCCAAGTCGCTCGATCAACCGGCAGACCGCCGCGGCAGTGCCGCCGGTCGCCAACACATCATCGACCACCAGAACGGAAGGGCGCGACTCCGTGCCAGCACCGAGAGCCAAAGCGTCCGCATGCATCTCGAGCACGTCGCTCCGGTACTCGAGCACATAGGCTTCGCGCTCGGTCTTCCAGGGTAACTTGCCGGGCTTCCGTGCCGGTGCAAAGGCCACGCCGAGTTCGAGGGCCATCGGCATGCCGAAGAGGAAGCCACGGCTTTCGACGCCAACCACATGGGTGATGCATAAATCACGATATGGCAGACACATGGCCTGAATCACCTCACGCATCAGTGAGGGGTCGGCGAGCACCGGCGTGATATCCTTGAAGAGGATCCCCGGCTGCGGGAAATCCGGAACCGTGCGGATCGCGCGGTCGAGGCGGGCGGCGAGCAGAGGCATACGGGAAGCGGTCATGCCGCCAACTTAATCAGCGTAGGACGGCGAATGGCGTGGGCAATTCCCAGACGGCGGCGGCGACCGTCTGGCTTGTGAGCGTGGCGACAGACGCTCCAGGTGGCCCCACTCGTAGCTCCCCTTCGAACTCGGCGAGCACGGTCGGCGCACCAGCCACTTCGAGGCAGACGCTACCGTCGGCCTCATTGCGCACCCATCCCGGTAACTCGAGCCGGCGGGCGGTCTCGCGCACGAACCAGCGAAAGCCAACCCCCTGCACCCGCCCCGTGACCCGGAGCCGCCGTGTCTCGATCAGCGGAGGCGGACTCCGAGAAGCGCCGCCAGCGCGGCGACCAACGCGGCCGGCTCGCCCATGCGCGGATCGTAGCTGGGCAACATGAGTTCACCGGCGCGCACGCGCTGGGCCAGCAGTTCGAGCGCATGAGCGGCTTCCTCGGCGCTGGCCTCGGGGGACACCATCGGGGGAGCAGCCTGAGCCGCAGCCTGCGCCGTGGCCATGGCGCGAATCACCTGCGCTTCTTCCTGCGCCTTTTGCGCTCGGTCCGACCAATGCTCCGCGTCGGTCGGCTCCGTCACCGCCGTGGAGAGCGTCGGCTCTGCGTGCCTGACCGGCATGATGTCCATCAGGTCATCGTCGCTCCAGGCGGGGAGCGGCGCCGGACGTGGCGGCGTGGCATTCTCCGCGAGGTCGGCGGGGAATTGATCGGCAAGGCCGAGGTGCGCCGAGAACGTGCGAAATTCGGTGGCCGCCTCGTCCAGCGGCCACTCCTCTCCGGCGACCTCTGGCTGCGCGTCGAGATCATCGCCGACGATGGCACTCGCCTCGACGCCTGCGACCGGCGCGACGTCCGTCGTCGCCTCGTCAACCAGCGCGGCTTCGCCGATCGCCAGGGGAGCGACGGGGGTGACAGACATCGGCGTCTGGCCGATCGACGCGGGGGGCACGTCCGTGACCTCGACGATCGCCGTCACCGACACCGCCGGCGTGGAGGCCAGGAAGGCGTCGATCCATGGCAGCGCCGATTCCTCAGTCGAGGGTGCCGCCACCGAGGCCACGGTGGGTACGGCGAACTCGGCTGTGGTCAGCAGTTGTGGTTCGATCACTCCGTCGCTTTCCACGGCCGCCTCGTTACCCGGCGTGGGGGACGACGGGATGTACAGCGGCGCGCGCATGGCAGGCACACCCATGGGCGTGGGACGCAGCGGGTGATACGGCGGCACTTTGATCGCCGGCGCCGAGGCCGCAACGACCGGTTCTGCTTCGCGGGGAAGCTCCACTGACTGCATACCGAGTGCGGCACGCCATGCCGCCGGCACGTAGGGAGCAGCCCGTGGTGCGACGGTTTCCCGACGGCCTTCAGCACCACCGACGCGCGCGGGGGCCGCGTAGGGCGGCACCGGCAGACCGGGCGCCGCGGCGCCTGCACGAGAGAAATCGGAAGCAGCGGAAGTGGACATTGAGATAGGGACCGTGGTGCGCGGAGCGCGTCTCCCCCTGCATCCGTGCATCGGGGACGGCGAAAATGAACGACGGCCAGCCTGGGCGCAATTGCGGCCGGCCGGCGAACTCACCCCGGCCAGCCCTGCGCCCCAATCAAGGGGACGAAGCGGACCGGGGTGATGTCACGGCGCTCGAGCCGCCCCCCGCGTTTGATGAACAGGCACAGCATCTGTTCGTCCTTGTCGCCAATGGGGATCAGCAGGCGGCCGCCTTCCGCGAGTTGCTCCTCGAGCGCGGGCGGGACGTGGGGGGCGCCGGCGCTCACCACGATCCCGTCGTACGGCGCGTATTCGCGCCAGCCAAGCGTCCCGTCTCCGAGCGAAAGCGACACGTTGCGCACATTCGCCTGCTGCAGGATGAGGCGCGCCCGATCGAGCAGCTCCCGATAGCGTTCCACCGAGAAGACCTGCGCCGCCAGCTCCGCCAGCAGGGCCGTCTGATAGGCAGAGCCGGTACCGATTTCCAGCACTTTCTCCTTCCCCGTGAGCATCAGCTGCTCGACCGCCCGGGCATGAACGAAGGGCTGCGAGATGGTCTGCCCGTTGCCGATCGGCAAGGCAGAGTCCTCGTAGGCACGGTGGCGCACCGTGGGGGGCACGAACAAGTGCCGCGGCACCGTGTCGATGGCGCGCAGGAGAGCAAGGTCTTTGATGCCCTTGTCCTGCAACGCCTCGACCAGACGGCGGCGCGCGCCCCGGAACTCGGGTTCTACGGTGCCTGCCACCAGTCGATCGCCGTGTTGAGGACGTCGCGGTGCGTCAGGTCGAGATGGAGGGGGGTCACCGAAATGAACCCGTCGTGCACGGCGCGGAAATCACTGTCGTCCGGACCGCTCCAGGACACCGACCCTCCGCCGATCCACAGGATTTCCCGGCCCCATGGATCCTTCATGCGGGTAATGGAATCACTGAACACGCGGCGCCCAAGTCGCGTAAGGCGAACGCCCTTGATCTCCTCTCCGGGAACAGCCGGCAGGTTCACGTTGAGCAGCGTATCGCGCGGGAAGGCCGGCAATCGCATCAGGTGATCGAGGAGCGCGCGGATCTGCGACACCTGGGTATCGAGGATGGCATCGGCTCGCAGCACACTGCCGGCAAACGAGAGTGCGATCGCCGGGATACCGAGCGCCAGCCCTTCCATTGCGGCGGCCACGGTCCCGCTGTACAGCACGTCCTCACCCATGTTGGGGCCGTGATTGATGCCGCTCAACACGAAGTCCGGACGCGCGTCGAGCAGTGCCTCGCACGCGAGCATCACACAGTCGGTGGGCGTGCCGTCCACCTGCCATCGCTTCTCACCGAGACGCACCGGGCGCAGGGGGTGATGCAAGGTGAGCGAGTGGCTCGTGGCGCTCTGCTCGCGATCGGGGGCCACCACGTGCAGATCACCGAGCGGCGCCGCCGCCTGCTCGAGGACGGCCAGTCCCTTGGCGAGAATACCGTCGTCGTTGCTGAGGAGAATACGCATGGAAAATGGTTGAGTCAGCGCAGCGTATCGTCCAGCAACGCTTGCAGTTCGGCGAGCTCACGCTCGATACTTTCGAGCGCTTCGACCTCGAGGGCGGCGCGCGCGGCAGGGCGCAGCGACCCACCCTTGCGGTGCTCGTCGAGCTTCTGTCGAGCGCCGTCGATGGTGTACTTCTCGGTATAGAGCAGATGCTTCACGAGAAGGATCAGTTCCACCTCGCGGCGCGAATACACCCGATTGCCGCTGCGGTTCTTCGCGGGGCTGAGCAGCTTGAACTGGCTCTCCCAATAGCGAAGCACGTGCGGCTTCAGTTCGGTGAGCGAGCACACGTCGCCGATGGAGTAGAACTCCTGTACGAGTTCTCCGCGTGGCGCGGCCATGTCAGTCTCGCTCCGGGCGAAGTTCGCGCGCCATCAGTTCCGCGACGGCGTCCCGCGGCGCCCAGTTCTGAAACAGAATGCGATAGGTCGCGTCGATGATGGGCATTTCCACGCCCGCCTTGTCGGCAAGGGCCTTGGCGCTCTGCGTGTTGAGCACCCCTTCCGCCACGCTGTCCTTGCCGGCGAGCGCCTGCTCGAGGGAGAGCCCCTGCCCGATCGCCACGCCCACGGCGCGATTGCGGGAGAGTGCCCCCGTGCATGTCAGCACGAGATCGCCGAGCCCGGCCAATCCCGCAAAGGTGTCGGCCTTCGCCCCCAGTGCCACGCCAAGACGTGTCATCTCCGCGAGTCCACGCGTCATCAGCGCCGCCCGCGGATTGAACCCCAGACCGAGCCCGTCGAGAATACCGGTCGCCACGGCCATCACGTTTTTGAGCGCGCCGCCAAGTTCCACACCGACCACATCGTCGCTGGTGTACACGCGGAACGCATTGGCACTCATGGCCCCCTGCACCAACGTCGCTGCCGCGTGATCCACGCTGGCCGCGACGACCGCAGTCGGCTGCCCCTGGGCTACTTCGGCCGCGAAGCTCGGCCCACTGACCGCCACCACGGCATGCCCTGGCGCTGCGTCCGCGACTACATCGGTCATGAGTGCCAGCGTCTCCCGCTCGATCCCCTTCGTGGCAACGGAAAGGACGGCATTGGGCTCGATCGACGGCACGCCGCTCGCGACGACCGGCCGGAGCACATGCGACGGCGCGGCATAGACCACAAGCTGCGCGCCGCGAAGGGCTGCACCCATGTCGGTCGACGCGACCAGCGTGGGGGCCAGTGCAATGTTGGCCAGAAAGCGCGGATTCTCGTGGCGGCTGTTTACCGCCTCGACCACATCGTCTTCACGCGCCCACAGCACCGTATGGTGCCCGTTGCGGGCAAGGCGATCGGCGATGGCCGTTCCCCAGGCCCCGCCGCCGATCACCGCACATCGCACGTCGACGGCGCGACCAGTTCCGCTGCCAGGCATCAGACCGTGCTCCCGCCGGACGGCGCCGGCTTTCCGGATCCGATTCGTCGCTCTTCGCCACGCATCAGGCGTCCGATGTTGTCGCGATGGGTGTAGAACACGAAGGTGGCGATCACCAGGCTGACGAGCATGAGCGGCGTGACCGCTCGCGCCTGCACGAAAATGGCGATCGGCAGCACCACCGCCCCGACCAGTGATCCAAGCGACACGTACCGCGTGATCACCACCACGGCGGCGAACGCCAGCACGGCGCAGAGTCCGGCCAGGGGGGCCAGCGCGAAGAACACGCCGCTCGCTGTTGCCACCCCTTTGCCGCCTCCCTTCCCCATGAGGAAGATCGGCTTCACATGCCCGACGATCGCCAGCACGCCGGCGAGCACCCCCCACGGCCAGCCGCCCTCGAGCCCCACCGCCCCGGGGAGCAGCAGCACCGGCAACGCGCCCTTGAGGCCATCCACGAGATACACGAGCAAGCCCCACTTCCAGCCGAGGGTACGGAACACGTTGGTCGCGCCAAGATTGCCCGATCCCACCGTCCGGAGATCCACACCATTGGCCTTGCCCACGAGATACGCCGTGGGAAACGACCCGACGAGATACGCCAGGCCGAATGTCCAAAGTGGCATGGAGGTCGGACTCAACTGTTCTTTCTCCGCAGGATGATCCGCAGCGGCGAACCGGTAAAGCCGTACTTGTCGCGGAATCCGTTGTGCAGGAACCGGATATAGTGCTCCGGGATCGCTTCGGGATGGTTGCCGAACACCGCGATGGTGGGCGGCTCGATCTCCACCTGCGTGGCGTAGTTGAGCTTCACCTCGCGGCCGGCGGCCTGTGGCGGCTGGCGGCGGGCAATCAGCTCCTCGAGCGCATCATTGACCTGCGAGGTGCTGATACGGCGCGTGCGCTGCTCCTGCACCTGAAGGACCAGATCAAGCACCTTCGTCACGCGCTGTCCGGTCTTGGCACTCGTGAACAGGAACGGCACGAAGGCGAAGTACGGGACCTTCTCGATCGCCTCCTTGCGGAACTTGTCGGCGCTCTTGTCGCTCTTGTCCTCGAAGATGTCCCACTTGTTGATCACCATGATGAGCCCGCGTCCGGCCTCCCACGCGAGCGTGGCGATCTTGAGATCCTGATTCTGCAGCCCCTCAGTGCCGTCGATCATCAGGATGCACACGTCGGACGAATCGATCGCACGGCGCGACCGGAGCGACGAGTAGAACTCGACTCCGTCGTCGATCTTCGACTGACGGCGCAGGCCGGCAGTATCGACGAAGATCAGTTCCGTGTCGTGGTACTTCATCGGCGCATCGATGGCATCACGCGTGGTGCCCGATTCGTCGCTCACCACCAGGCGGTCCTCGCCCAGGAGACGGTTCACGAAGCTCGACTTGCCCACATTGGGACGGCCGATGACCGCGACCCGGATCGCCTCGGGGCGCTCCTCGCTGACTTCGGGAATCGCGTTGACGACCGCATCCAGCAGATCGCCCGAACCTTTGCCGTTCGAGGCCGAGACGGGGTACACCTCGGTCACTCCGAGCCGATAGAACTCGTAGAAGTCGGTGCTCTCGGGGTTGTCGACCTTGTTGGCCACCAGCAACCACGGCTTCTGGGAGGCGCGCAGCATGTCCATGATGCGTGCATCGCTCGGGTGCACGCCGACCTTGGCGTCGCACACGAAGAGCATGAGATCCGCTTCCTCGATGGCCTCGTGCACCTGGCGGCGGATGGCCACGTCCATGGGCAGGTCGGAATCTTCGACGAGACCGCCGGTGTCGACCAGCCAGAAGCTGTGCCCCGCCCACTCCGCTTCGCCGAAGTGCCGGTCACGCGTGGTGCCGGCTTCGTCGCTCACGATGGCGGTGGCTTCGCCGATGATGCGATTGAACAGATGCGACTTGCCCACATTGGGGCGGCCGACGATGGCAACGACTGGAAGACTCATGCGAATGGATCAGGCAGCGGGAACGACCGCCGCATCCCCTTCGGGCACGAGCGCGTCAATGAAGTCGTACGACGGATAGACCGGCATGGGCAACGACTCGCGCACGCTGAGGAACGTCTCTTCGTCGAGGAAGAGGCCGTCGTCGTTGATGCACTCGGCCGGAATGAGTGCCAGATCGAGATCGGACCGCCCTTCGAGCGCCCGACGAATGTCGGCGCCCACCAGCAGCCCGGCAGTGGTGGTCGTGGGGCCGAAGAGAGAGTTCTCGGTGGGAATCAGCACGAACTCCGCCCCGGTGGCGTCGGTGAGCTGCTCGAGCAGCTCGGGCATGAGCGGCGCCATGGAGGTGCCAGTCACCACGCCTATGCGCTTGCCATCGAGACGCGGCAGCTGCGACAGGCCGTCCGCCACCCGCGCGCGCAGCGAGGTGACCGCGCCCACGCCGTTCTCTATCTGCGAGAACTCCCCGTAGTGCTCCACATCGGGGAGCGCTTCGCCGGCCAGCAGATAGAGCTCATCCGAACCGAACACCCAGCGGTCCCCGCGCTCATCGAGTGCGCGTTCCTCCCACCGGTGCACCGCGTTCAGCAGCACGCCGGCGTTGGTCGCGTCCATCGGCTTGCCGGTGTACAAGTGCGAGAACTGCGTGACCCCCACGGGGACGAGCGCCACGGACAGCACGGCATCGTCGAGATCCCAGAGATCCTGCAACGACTGCTCGAGCACCTCGCCGTCGTTGAGCCCCGGCACGATCACCATCTGGCAATGGAACTGGATCCCCCCCTCGGCCAGCCGCGTGAGCTGTTCGAGGATGTTGGGCACCCGCGGATTGTTGAGCAGTACCTTGCGCGCTTCCCACGGCGTGGCGTGCACCGACACATAGAGCGGCGACAACCGGTACTCGAGGATGCGAGCGATGTCCCGCTCTTTCACGTTGGAGAGCGTGGCGAAGTTGCCGTAGGCGAACGAGAGCCGATAGTCGTCGTCGCGGATGTACAGCCCCTTCCGCAGTCCCTTGGGGAGCCCTTCGATGAAACAGAACTCGCACCGGTTCGCACAGCGCCGCACCGTGGGCGGAGCAAGCTCCACGCCCATCGAATCGCCGCCGTCGCGCTCGATGTCGTACTCGACGGCCGAACCGTCGGGGAGACGGGCCGAGACCACGAACGCCTCGTCGGCCGTCAGGAACTCCCAATCGAGGAAGTCGTCCAACGGCCGTTCGTTGACGGCGAGAAGTTCGGTGCCGGGCACGATGCCGACCTGGTCGGCAATGCTCCCTGCCTCCACACGAGTGACGCGTACCATGCCCCGGGGACGAAAACGGGGGCGAGGCCATGGGCCCTCCCCCGGAAACCAAGCGGGCGGCAACGGATGCGTCGCCGCCCACTTGAGACAACTTACGAACTGTGATGACCGAAGTCAATCAATAGCATGGACTTCGGCCCTTTTCACCTATCCTGTCACTACTTCATCGGCGCATAGCGGAAGGCGACGACCTTCGGATCTTCGATCTTCACGCTGAAGGTCGTGCCGGAGCCGGGTTCCACCGGCCCGATGGCCACGTCCTTGGTGGTGACCACCGCGCCCTGCTCATCGAGGAACTCCAGCTTCATGGTCCACGACCCGGCCGCCTCACCGCCGTTGACCACGCTCCCCTGAAGATTGAAGGCCGGGCCGGCCTTCTGCGCGAGCGTCACCTCTACCTTGGGGTTCGTCTTGCTCTGCTTGTCGAGGTAGAAGAGCACTGAATCGTTGAACACCTTCTTCTTCGCCGCATCCTGCTCGGCCCGGGCCTGATTCTGCCAGTAGCCCGCCATGAGGCGCCAGCCGCGCTCAAAGTTGGGATCGACCGTCATGAGACGCCGAACGGCCGGCCCCATGCGCTGGTTGTCCTTCAGGGAGAACAGCACGTTCGAGTAGTTGTACAGCGCGAAACGATGGTTCGGATTCTTCGTGAACCCGCCTTCGAACAGCTTGACCGCATCGGCATCACGGCCGCCGGCCGCGGCGTTCGATCCCGCCTCGAACAGCTGATCGGCGGTAAAGCGCGCCGGGTCCTTGACCATGTCCGCGAACATGTTGGCCACGGCCGCCGTGTCCCCCGACATGCGGAGCGCACGTCCGAGGGCCTGCGCGGCATTCGCATCGCCCGGCGTGTCCTTGAGGAACGCCTCGAGCAGCGTACGGGCCTGCTTGATGCCGTCGTCCTTGGCTGCGCCGGAGGCCGCATCGGCCGCCTGCAACTTCATCACCGCCAGGTTGTACCGGTTCTGCTGCTTGAGCTTGAGGTACAGCGTATCACTGCCGGACAGCGCGATGATCTTTTCCATCGCCATCATGCTGCTGTCCATCTGGCTCTTCTTCTGGTAGACGGCGTTCAGGATGTTCCACGGCCGGGGATCGGTACCGCCGACCGACAGCGCGATCCGCGAGTAATACGCAGCCGAGTCGTCCTGCTCGGCCTGCAGCGCCGAGATGGCCTTGTTGTACACATCCCCGTAGAACTGCTGGCGATAGCCCTTCGAGGCTTCCGCGCACTGGGGGGCGATCGCATCGAGCGCCGTCGCGGCCGTGTCGACCGCCAGCAGCAGGTTCTGCGTGCCCTGGGGGTTCGTGGTGTACCCCATGTCGCCGCGCTTGAAGACGAAGGTGCCCTCGTTACGCGCGCGGAACTGGGCGAACGTGCGGAGCAGCAGGTACTGGCGCCCCCCCTCGTTCTTGATCTTCTCGGGATTGTCCGTCAGCAGGCGAATGGCGTTGGCGAGATGCTTGGGGATCTCGTCGTCGTTTCGCGAATTGGCGGCCTTGATGACGTACTGCTTGGCCCCCGCCAGCTGATACGGGCTTCCGTCGTTCACGTTGCAGGCAGCCTGCGCCGACAGTGTCTGCAGCATCGGCGTCCCTGCGGCCATCAGCGTCACGCCGAGCGCGCGCGTCCAGATCGAACCCTTCATCCTTGCTCCTCGAAGTCCATCGAAAACGTCGGGGTGACTTTTCTCAAATGTGAATATACGGGGCTAGGCGCGGTATGAGGCACCGCTCCCGGTGTTGTACACCACAACCTCGGCATCGGTCGACACGCGACCCGCCACGACGGCGTCTCGCAGCACCGAGAGCGCACACCCCCCTTCCGGGGCGGCATCGATACCGGTCGCGGTCGCCAGCTTGAACGTCCAATCGCGGATGGCCTCTTCGGTGGCGGTGCCGGCCACCCCGTTCGTTTCGCGCAGCACCCGCAGGAGCACTCGATCCCCCAGCGGCGACGGGACCCGGAGCCCGGACGCGTAGGTCACGGGATCGACCCACGGTTCGGCCCGGTCGGCACCGGCCGCGAAGGCGCGGGCAATGGGGGCACACCCCGCTGCCTGTGCGACGACGTACTGGGGCTGCACGCGATCGGCGGCGATCCACCCACCCGCGGCCAACTCCTGCAGCGCCTTCCAGATGCCCACCGTGCCTTCGCCGCCGCCCGTGGGATACACCACCACGTCGGGCACCCGCCAGCCAAGCTGTTCGGCCATCTCGAAGCCCATGGTCTTCATCCCCTCCACGCGGTACGGCTCACGCAGGGTGGAGATGGGAAAGAACCCCGACTCGGCCGCATAGGCAAGCGATTGTTTGCCGGCATCGCCGATATGTCCATCGATCCGGATCAGCTCCGCCCCCATCGCTTCGATCGTGTCGAGAATGGGGCGCGGCGTGGTCCGTGGCGCATAGACGCGCACCGGCATCCCCGCCGCCGCACCGTAGGCGGCCAGGGCCGCTCCGGCGTTTCCGGCCGTGGGCACGACGATCCCCGGATACCCCTCGGCACGGGCGCGGGTCACGGCGGCACTCATGCCACGTGCCTTGAACGAGGCCGTCGGATTCTGTGCTTCGTCCTTGATCCACAGCCGCCGCACCCCCATGGCCTGGGCCAGCACAGGCGACTCGATCAAGGGCGTGAGCCCCTCACCAAGCGAGACCGGCGCTTCCCCGGCCAGGAGTGGCATGAACGGCGCGTACCGCCACATGTCCCAGCGCGGCAGCAGCGCCGCGTCACGGCCGACCGGTGCATACCGGGCGAAGAGCGGCTGACCGCACGCGGTACAGAGCGATGGACGTTCGATCGCGGCCGGCGTATCGCAGGCGGAACAACGGAGGGTCCAGGGGGCGGTCGTCATACGGTGATCGGGAGTGATCAAGCGGAGGGCGGCAACTCGAAAGAATCACCGGTAACGTCGGGGAGTGCATCGGGTGTGGACGGCAGTGGCGGTACGGAGTCGCCGTCAGGAACCCTGACCTCGACACCAAGCGCCTGCAAGACCTTGCGGGCCGACGTTTCGCCGAAGCCGGGCACGGCCGCGATCTGCTCCACCGTCGCGTCTTTCACCCCCTGCACGCTGCCGAACACGTGCAAGAGCGCGCGACGCTTGTTGGGGCCAATCCCGGGGATCCTGAGGAGCTCCGACGTGATGGTACGCGCGGCGCGCTTCTGGCGCTGGAACGTCACGGCAAAGCGGTGTGCCTCGTCCCGCGCCTGCTGCAGCATGCGTAGCGCCGGCGAGCGACGAGGCAGGCGCACCGAATCGCTGCGCCCCGGCAGGAAAATCTCCTCCTCCTTCTTGGCGAGGCTGATCAGGCCGATCTGGTTCACGCCGAGCGCGTCCAGTGCCTCGCGGGCGGCCCCGAGCTGTCCCTTGCCGCCATCGATCACCGCGAGATCCGGAAGCGCCTTCTCCTCCTCCAACCGGCGCCGGAAGAATCGGGTGACCACCTCGTGCATGGAGCGGAAGTCGTCATTTCCCTCGAAGAGCTGGATCTTGAACTTGCGGTACTCGGATCGCTTGGGACGTGCGTTCTCGAACCAGACGGCGCTTGCCACGACGTCGGTCCCCTGGGCGTGGGAGATGTCGAAGCACACGAGGGATCGAGGCAGTCGCGGCAGGCCCAACTCGCGCTGCAGTTCGTACACCGGGTCTGCCGCGCGCTCCTCGGCCTCGAGCGAGGCGAGCTTGAACTCCTCGAGCAGATGCTGCGCGTTCTTGTCGGCAAGGTCCACCAGCGCCCTGCGAGGCCCGCGCTGCGGCACGCGAATGCGTGTCCCCTCGAGCGACGCCTCGAGCGTCTCCCGGTCCTCGAAATCGAATGGCACCAGCAGATCGGCAGCGCGGGCGTCGGCCGTGCGATACCACTGGGACAACGAGGCCGCCAACACGGCCCCATCGTCCTCCCCCTCCGCGTGTTCGAGCAGACGATGATCACGCGCCAGCAGCTTGCCGCCGCGAATGCGCAGGATGACCACACAGGCATCTTCACCGTCACGGGCATACCCCACCACGTCGCGGTCACCCCCCTCCACCTCGAGCACGACCGTGGGCTCTTCCATCTTCTCGAGATGGCGCAGGGCATCACGCAACTCACCGGCCCGCTCGAAGTCGAGGCGCTCCGATGCCTCCATCATGCGATCCCGCACGTGGCGGATCACATCGCTCGTCCGCCCCTCGAGGAACCACACCACCTCGTCGATCATCGCACGGTAGTCTTCGGTCGACTGATACCCCACGCACGGCGCCTTGCACCGCTTGATGAAGTAATCGAGGCACGGGCGCTCCGGTGTTTCGCGCGGCAGCGCGTAGTGACAGGAGCGCACCGTGAAGATGCGCTTCACCACGTTGAGCGCGCGCCGCATCGAGCCCACATCGGTATAGGGGCCGAAGTAGCGCGCGCCGTCGTCGCTCAGGCGGCGCGTGACGATCACGCGCGGAAACGGCTCCTGCACCGTCACCTTGATGTACGGATACGACTTGTCGTCGCGCAGGGCGATATTGAAGCGCGGGCGATACTCCTTGATCAGCGTTGCTTCGAGGATGAGCGAGTGCGCCTCACTCGGTACCACGATCGTGTCGAGATCGCGCACCTTGCGCAGCAGTCCACGTGTCTTGGGACTGGTCTCGTGGTCCTGCGCCCAGTAGCTGCGCACCCGTGAGCGCAGGCGCTTCGCCTTGCCCACGTAGAGCACCGCACCGTCTGCATCCTTCCAGAGATACACACCGGGCGAATCGGGGAGATGCGGAAGACGCCGCGCCACGGCGAGCGGCATGCCACGTGCGAGCGCCGCTCGTGTCCACTCGTCGTCGGGCACAGGGAGCGCATCGATCGATTGCACCGGCAAGGGCGGATCGTGCGCTTCCGCAGCCGGGGCTTCCCACTCGTCGTCTCCGCTACTCACCGGAGACGTCCCCGGCTCCCTGCCCCACGGTACGCACCGGCCGCCGCAGCCAGCGCGCCGCCTCAGCCGATCCCATCCACCACGCGGCCAGCAGGTAGCTGAGGCCAAACACGGCGAGAATCGGCAACGCGGCCCAGCGCGGATGCAGCGCGGGCATCCAGGTGACCTGCGCGAACCGTGCCCCCCATCCCGCCACGCTTGCCAACGTCGCAGCGGCCACGATGCGCCGTGTACCCACCCACATGGCAGAGGTATAGAGCGGGCCGAGGCGCGCCCGAAGTCCGCGCGCCAGCACCACGAGATTGACGTACGATCCGAGCGCCGATCCGAGCGCAATACCGGCCGTGGCATACGGCGAGGCGCGGAAGGGAACGGCGATCGACACCGCAGCGATCGCGGACACCGCGATGCTGGCGACAGACGCCCGCAGTGGCGTTCGATAGTCCTGCATGGCGTAGTACGCCGATCCGAGCAGCTTGACGGACCCGAAGCTCACGAGCCCGACCGCGTACGCAGCCAGCACCCCGTGCACCACACGCTGTTCGGCAGCGCCGAATTGTCCGGCACGATAGAGCAGACCCACGCAGTAGTCGCCGAAGAGCACGAACACCACAGCACTCGGCACCACGTAGAACAGGATGCGTTGCCATCCAGACCGCAGCCGTTCACGCAAGGCCTCGAGCGCGAGCGCCCCGCTCTCTCGGGAAAACTCCGGGAGTGATGCAGCAGCCACACTCACACCGAACAGGGAGACGGGCAGCAGCGCGAGCGTGTTCGCGTAGGTGATGTTGGTCGTCGCACCAGCCGGAAGAAAGGAGGCGATCTGCAGATCGACGAAGCCCGAGATCTGCACCACGCCGAGTGCGGTCACCACCGGTACCACATTGCGCAATGTCTGCGAGAGCCCCTCGGCAGCGCGATCGAGAGACGGCCGGATGGGGCCGGCCAGCTGCATCACCTGCGGCAGCTGAGCCACCACCTGCAGCACCGCGCCGGCCAGCGTCGCCCAAGCAAGCCACACGGCCAGCGTGGCGGCACTGTCGGCTCTGGGACCGCCAACCAGCAGCAGGGCGATTTGCGCGAGCGACCACAGGGCGGCGCTGGCGTACGACCAGAAGAAGCGTCGGTGCGAATTCTGGATGCCGAGGCACCACCCGCTCAAGACCATCATCCCCGTCATGGGGAAGAGCACGCGGGTGAGCCGCGTGGTGAGCGCCTGCGTCTCCGCATCAAAGCCGGGGGTGAGGACGCTGGTGAGCCAGGGCGCGGCGGCCACCCCCACCAACGTGAGGAGGCTCACGGACGCGAGCAACACACCGAGCATCGCATTCGACAGCGCGCGTGCGGCGACGGCATCACCGCGCCCGAGCAGACGGCTGTAGACCGGAACGAACGCGGCGGACAACGTGCCTTCGCCAAGCAGGTTGCGGACCGCGTTCGGGATCTTGAACGCGGCGTTGTAGGCGTCAGACGCCGCGCCAGCTCCGAAGTAGTAGGCGAACACGGTGTTGCGCAGCAGCCCGACCACGCGACTGACGAGAATTCCCGCGCCAACGACGAACGCGGAGCGTCCGCCCCCGGCGTCACTCATGCGTGGCCGGCACCGAACACGAGGGCCTGCGCGTGCGGCAAGGCTTCCGCCCGCATGCGCGACAGCACACCGGGACCATAGCGGACAAGCAATGGGACGATGTTCAGCACGCGTTCAGGCGACTGTCCCAGCGGCCGCAGTGCCGCGCGCAACGCCGACACCTCCCGCATGGCCTCGCCTTCTCGCTGCTTCACGCCCGCCAGCAGTCGGCGCTCGAAGCGATCGAGGCGATGCACCAGATCTCGCGCCATCCCCTGCACCACCTCGTCGGGCACCGGGGCGCGTTCACCGTGCAGCGACTCCCGCAGCGCACGGACCTGCGCATCGATCGTCACCCGGAGCCGCTCCATGGTGTCGGCCACCGCCTCGTCGAGCTGAGCCCGCGCCACCTGCTGCTCCGCGGCGTGCGGGTCGCGCAGGGCAGCGTCATCGACGCCCAGTCGTTCCTGCAACGCCAGCATGTCGGCTTCGATCAGTTCACAGGCCCAGCGGGGGGCGACCATGGGCACCGAGGCCCCGAGCGCACGCGCCACCGGCTCGACCTGCGTGAAGTACGCGAACTCACCAGGGCCGGCGAGGTAGCACATGGTGGGCAGCAGCGCCCGCTCCATGACGGGGCGCAGCAACACGTTCGGGCCCAGTGTCCCCTCATCGGCGGTCCGGGCGGCCGTGGCCGCATCCGTCACCGGCACCCGCTCGCGCACCCGCTGCACCTGCGTCTGGTCGCTCACGATGGTCGAGCGGAACACCAGGGTGAGTCCATCCACGACGTCGACCTGAGGCGCATACCCGGCCGCGACGATTTCCTGCGCGCGCGTTCGCAACGCATCCTGAATGGGCGCGGCCTGCGTGAGCGCACGGCGCAGGAACCCATCGGCAGCCTTGCGAAGCGCCGGGTGCGACGCGTCCAGGACGGCAATGCCGAGGGGTTCGAGCAGCGCGCGCAGCAGGTGCACGTAGGCGGCACCGATCGTGGCATGGGGAACGTAGGCCCAATCCACCAGCTCGAGCACATCCCCATGCGCCGCCGAGCCGCACGCCTGAGCCAGGGCGGCTCGGGCCGCCCGAAGGTCACCAAGGGGCACTTCGGCCATCGCCACGCCATCGGTGGAAGGGCCCGGCAACGACGCGGTGATGAGCCCCCGCGCCGTGGCTACATGGGTGACGGCGGCCTCCATCCAGTCCGCATCGTCGCTGGCGGCCCAGAAGACAGGCGCCACCGGAATGCCCAGCTCCGCTTCGAGCGTGTCGGCCAGAGCGAGAGCACTCAGCGCCTTGCTCCACGTGTACGTGGGTCCACCGAACAGCCCGGGCTGCTGGCCAGTGGTCACCACGACACCGGCGGCCGCCGCCCGGGCGAGCCGTTCGGCCGCGGCGCCGGTAGCCGCAAAAGCCGGCGCCAACGGTGCAAGCCAATCGCGGCCAGCCACCTCGCCCCGAACGATCTGTGCCTGATCGCGCCAACCGGCCACGGTTCGAGGTCTGGGGGCGTACCACGCACTGCCCACGGTACCGCTCTGCAAGGCCAGCGAAAGGCGGCTCCCGCCCAGCGGTACCGTGCGAATACAGAGGCTCGTCATGTCCGGCGAAGTCGCGTGATCACGGCTCACGGAAACGGGCTGAGGGTCACTGAGGGTCACGGGGCGATCCGGGCGTCATTTATGATACGGCTCGCCACGCACGATCGTGCCCGCGCGGTAGAGCTGTTCGGCGAGAACCAGACGTGCAACCTCATGCGGCAACGTCCACGGCGCCAGTGACAACCGCCGATTGGCCCGCTGCCGGACCGCAGTGCCCAACCCATGGGCGCCCCCGATCACGAAGGCCACACTCCGCGCGGATTCACGCTGTTCCTGAAGCCAGCGTGCGAATTGACTGGAGTCCATGACCACGCCGCCGGGGTCGCATGCCACCACGACCGCGTCTCCCGGCAGTCGTTCAGCCAGACGCTCCCCCTCGCGCTCGCGCACCAGCTCGGCGCCCACCCCGCGACCGGGCTCCTCCTTCACCTCCACCACGTCGAGCGGCCAGTAGCGCGCCGCTCGCGTTTCGTAGTCCTGAATGGCATCGGCCAGCCCCGCATGACGGGGCCGGCCGATGACACAGAGCGAAATACGCACCCGGGCGTCTTGCGGAGGGTCGACTCAGGCGTAGATGCCGCGCAACCGGTGCACCGTGGCCACGCGGCTGATCGACAACATGTATGCCGCCGTCCGCATGTTCACCCGATGCTGCTTGGACAGCTGCAGCACGTCGGCGAAGCTGCGGGTCATGATATCGGCGAGACGCTCGTTGACACTGGCCTCCGACCAGAAGTACCCCATGCGGTCCTGCACCCACTCGAAGTACGAGACCGTCACGCCGCCCGCGTTCGCGAGAATGTCGGGGATGACGAAGATCCCCTTCTCATCCAGGATCGGATCGGCAGCCGCCGTGGTGGGACCGTTGGCGCCTTCGCAGATCACCTTGGCGCGGATCTTCGGGGCGTTCTTCGTGGTGATCACGTTCTCGAGCGCTGCCGGCACGAGCACGTCGACCTCGAGCGTGAGGAGGTCCTCCGCATCGATCGCATCACCGCCGGTGAACCCTTCGAGCGTGCGATGCTGCTGGACGTGCGCGATGGCCGCATCCACGTCGATGCCGTTCGCATTGTAGAACGCGCCCGCGCGATCGCTGATGCCCACGATCTTGCATCCCTGCTGTGACAGCAGCTTCGCGGCGATCGAGCCCACGTTCCCGAAGCCCTGCACGGCCACGGTCGCCCCCTCCATCTTCATGCCGAGGTGCGCGAGCGCTTCGCGGGTGACCAGCATGCAGCCGCGACCGGTGGCTTCCTTGCGGCCCAGTGAACCGCCCATCTCGACCGGCTTGCCGGTGACGACGGCGTTCTCGGTGCGCCCCTGATGCATGGAGTAGGTGTCCATCACCCACGCCATCACGCGCTCGTTGGTGTTCACGTCGGGAGCCGGCACGTCGGTATCGGGACCGAGGAGCGAAATGATCCCCTTGGTATAGCGGCGCGTGACGCGCTCGAGCTCACCCACGCTCATGGAAAGCGGATCGCAGATCACGCCGCCCTTGGCACCGCCGAACGGCAGATTGACGACGGCACACTTCCAGGTCATCCACGCCGCGAGCGCCTTCACTTCCTCGAGCGTGACGTTCATGTCGAAGCGGATGCCACCCTTGGCCGGACCGCGCGACGTGTTGTACAGCACGCGATAGCCGGTGTACACCTCCACGTCGCCACTGTCGAGCATGACCGGCACGGAGACGATGAGCTGCTTCTCGGGGTTGCGCAGGATCTTGTAGATGCCGGGCTCGAGATCGAGCAGCTCGGCGGCACGGTCGAAGCGCGACATCATCGCTTCGAACGGATTCTCTTCGTTGAGGAACCGATCCTTGTCCGGGCGGACGATGCTGTCCGTCGGAAGTCGGAGGAGGTCGATAGCCATATGGCGGGGAGTTTTTGATGTCGGCTCAGCCGACGGTGGGGCCTGCGGCCGTGCGCGCCGCCAGTACCCGGTCACATTCCCGCTCCAGGACCTCGGCGCCTCGATCGACCACGAGTGTCTGTGAAACATACCAAAGCGTCGCGCGGGCGCGAGGCCAGAGGGGGGCGAGTTTCACGGCATCCTTCAGCGTACACACGACCGTTCCGTCGGGTCCCGCCACCGCATCGATGGCCGCGACGTCGACATCACTGAATGCGTGATGATCCGGGTGGCGAAAATGGCGGACGACGCGTGCGCCGGCCGTCATGATCTGCCGTTCGAACGCCCCGGGATCGGCGATGGCCGATACGAGCACCACCGCGCGGCCTCCCAGATCCCCGAATGCCAGTTCGTCAGATGCCCCATTTTCTGAAACGGGTGCCACCCGAACCAGAGCCCCTGGCTCCAGGCGAACGACCGCAATGGGCATGGCCGCAACCACGCCGCGGACGGCTCGCTCCACCCGCAGCACCGCATCGGTGCCCACGGCCTTCACCGTGATCACGACCGCCGTTGCCCGCCGCAGCGCCGAGAGCGGTTCCCGATACGGACCGGACGGCAACAGCCGAACCGCCTCGTCGAACCGATCGGCGCTGATCAGGACGACATTCGCGACACGTGCGGCACGGCGATGCTGAAACGCATCATCGAGTACGGCGCAGTCCGCGTGTTGCTGCCGCGCCGATTGCATGGCCCGCACCCGATCAGCATCGATCACGACCGGCAGGTCTGGCGTGAGCCGCTGATGCACCCGCCATTCGTCGTCGCCATACCCACGCAACACGATGGCCGGCCTTGCCCCTCGCGCCGCGAGGCGTGTCGCAAACCATGACGCCACGGGTGTCTTGCCGGTCCCGCCAACGGTCAGATTGCCGATCGACAGCGCCGGCATGGTGCCAAGCGCAATCGCTGCATCGTACCGCGCATTGCGGCGCGCCACGATGCGCCCGAAGAGCCACGACCATGGCGCCAGCGCCAGGCGAACGGTGCCCGCCGTGGCTCCGCGGTCGTACCATGCCCATTCGGCGAAGTGGCGCAGCATCGACACGCGTCGCCTATCCGCGCGAGGGGCGGTCCACCTGCGCCGCGAGTGCGGCCACGCGCAGCAGATCGTCCTGCATGTACTGCGCGAACTCCGCGGTTCGCTCCGATGCCGTACGCACGTCGGGATCGTCCAGCACGCGCGGGGCACCGTACAACACGGTCACCCGCGCAAAAGGTTTGGGAATCTCGAAACCATCCCAGCTCCCCAGCTGCCACTTGCGATCCACGTGACCCGTGATGGTCACGATCGGAACCTCGGCGCGGTGCGCGAGGATGAGTGCGCCGGGTGCGAAGCTGTGACGCGGTCCCCGTGGACCATCAGGGGTGAACGCCATGTCCGTTCCGCGCTTCACCACCTGTGCCGCCTCCAGCAGCGCCCGCGTGCCGCCACGCGACGACGAGCCGCGCACTCCGAACATCCCGAACATGGCAACGATGCGCGAGATGATCTCGCCATCCTTGTGCTCACTGATGATCACCCCGGTCCGGAACGGATGCCCCCACAGGAGCGGCAACATCTGTCCGTGCCACAGGGTGAAGACCACCGGGCCGGTCCCCGCGGGGCGCGCCAGGAGTGCCTCATGGCCATGCACGCGCACACGCCAGGTCGTGCCCAGCAGTCGCAACACAGCTCCGCCCAGCACGATCGCGGCGCGCGTGCGCCAATCGAGCACCACCGGCTTTCGCTCGGGGCTCTTCGTCGGTGTGGCCGGAGCCGGCTGCAGCGTGTCGCTCACGCGCCCTGCTGCGCCGGCACCTGCATCAACTGCACGATCATCCGCGCCACGCGCCCCGAGGCCCCGGGGGTCCCCAACCGGTCGCGTACGACGCTCAATCCCTCGAGCGCCGCAGTATGCTCGGCGCTCCCGCTCTCGAGCAGCGGCCGCAAGGCTTTCGCCACTTCGGTCGGCACGAAACGCTCCTGTACGAACTCCCGAGATACCTCACGGCCCGCGACCACATTCACGAGGCCGATATGGGGGATTTTCACCACCCGCCGCGCGATGGCGTAGGTGATGGGATTGGTGCTGTAGCCGATTACGTGCGGTAACCCCGCGACAGCGGCTTCGAGCGTGTTGGTGCCGCTCTTGAGCAGTCCGGCAGTCGCCGCGCGCTGCACCACGAACGACGCGCCCTGGACGAGCGGAAAGGGGCAGTCGGCTGGCGAGATGGAGACCGTGGGGGCCACACCGACCACCACCTGCACCTCCGGATTCACCCGCTGCACTTCGCGGGCGGCATCGATGAACGGGACGAGATGCCGCGCAATCTCGGCCCGACGACTTCCCGGAAACACGGCAAGCACCGGACGCTCGGCATCAAGCCCGAGTTGGGCGCGTGCCTCCGCCTGCGTTGGCAACGCCTGGGCGCGGTCGAGTAACGGATGCCCCACGAAGGTGGCGTCCACGCCATGCTCACGCAGCAGCGCCTCCTCGAACGGCAGAATGCAGGCAGCCTTGGTCACCAATCGGGCGATGCGCGGCAGGCGCTTCGCGCCCCATGCCCACACCTGAGGGGTGATGTAGTACAGCACCGGCACCCCTGCCGCGTGTGCCACCTCGGCCACCTTGAGGTTGAAGCCGGGATAGTCGAGCAGGACCACCAGTCCCACGCGCCCGCTTGCGATCCGCTCGCGCAAACGGCGCAGCAACAGCCAGTGACGGGGCACATGCTGCAACACCTCCACGAAGCCCATCACGGCGAGGTGCTGCACATCTTCCAGCAGTTCCACGCCGGCACGCGCCATGTGCCCGCCGCCCACTCCGGCGAGTGGCAGCGACGGTGCCAGTTCGCGCAGCGCCTCCGCCACCTTGCCGGCGTGCAGGTCGCCGGAGGCCTCTCCGACGACGAACAGCACCTCACGCACCGGCAGCCTCGCTCGCCTGCATCACGCGGTGCGCCTGCTCGATCGCGGTGACAATGCGCAGCGCGGCTTCGAGCGCCTCGCGCCCTTCCTCACCAGTGACGGCGACCGGGTTGCGCCCCATGATGGCCCCCAGGTACTGCGAAAGCTCGAGCACCAGCGGCTCCCCATCGGGGGCCTCGATGACGACGCGCTCCACGAATTCCTCAAGCGCGCGCGGGGCACGCGCCAGCGCCATTGGATCGAAGTCGCGCCGCAGACGGAAGAACTCCCCCGTGCCCGCGGCGAGGTCGAGCGACAGATACCCGCTACGCTGAAAGATTCGCAGCTTGCGGAGGCGTTCCCGCGACACGCGACTGGCCGTGATGTTGGCCACGGCACCATTCGCGAAGGTGAGCCGCGCGTTGGCGATGTCGAGCTGCGGCGTGAGGACGGGAATGCCCATGGCCTGCACGTCGGTGACTGGCGCTCCCACCAGCGTATGCACCAGATCGAGATCGTGGATCATCAGATCCAGGACGACCGCCACATCGGAGCCGCGAGGATTGAACGGGGCCAGGCGGTCGCTCTCGATGAAGCGCGGGCCGTCCACATACGGCATGGCGGCACGCACCGCGCGATTGAAGCGCTCCACGTGCCCCACCTGCAGGATCACGCCGGCCGCGCGCGCCTGCGAGAGCAGCGCATCGGCTTCAGCGAGCGTGACGGTGAAGGGCTTCTCGACGAACACGTGCCGGCCGCGCGCCAGCGCCGCCGATGCCACGGCATAATGTGCGGTGGTGGGTACCACGATCGACACGGCATCCACGTCGTCGAGCAGCGCCGTCAACGACGGATAGGCGGCCACCTGATACTGCGACGCCACCTCCGACGCACGCGCGGGGTTTTCGTCCACGAAGCCCGCGAACCGCTCGCCACACAGGTCGCGCAGAATGCGCACGTGGTGCACGCCGAGGCCACCGGCGCCTACCACACCGACACGCGGCGCCTTCGGTCCCGAGAACAGTTGCCGATCTGTCGAAATGCTCATCACCGTCCCATTGGCGTCACGCCGTCAGAAGCCCACACCACGCTGGCTGGCTTCGATGAACTCCAGAAAATGCTCCACATCGGGGATCATCTCGAGCTCGGCGCGTGCTCTCTCCACGCCCTGCGAAAGATTGAGATCCGACCGGAAGCAGTAGCGGTACGCCTTCTTGAGCTCGCGCAGCACCGGCTCGTCGAAACCGCTGCGCTGCAGTCCCACCGAGTTGAGCCCGAAGAGCTTGATCGGATTCCCCACCGCCCGCACGAACGGCGGAACATCCTGCGAAACGCGTGAGCAGCCACCGATGAACGAGTGCCGTCCGATTCGCGCGAACTGGTGCACGGCACACAGCCCCGAAATGATCGCGCGATCCTCGACGGTCACGTGCCCGGCGAGCTGGGTCCCATTCGAAATGATGATGTGATCACCCAGATGGCAATCGTGCGCGAGGTGCACGTAGCTCATGAGAAAGCAGTGCTTGCCCACGCTCGTGGTCACCGAGTGCGCCGTCCCGCGGTTCACCGTGGCATACTCGCGAATGGTGGTATCGTCGCCGATCTCCACCCACGTCTCTTCGCCACGGTACTTGAGGTCCTGCGGATCACCACCGAGAATCGCCCCGATCCCCACCTGCACCCGCTCCCCGAGACGCACGTTCCGCTCGAGCGTGGCGCGCGCGGCAATGCGGCTCCCCGCGCCGATCGTGCACTGCGGTCCGATTATGGCCCACGGACCCACCTCGACATCGTGCGAAAGCTCCGCCGAGGGATCGACGAGGGCCGTGGGATGAATGCGCACGGATGTCATGGTATCCGTCGCGACACTCATCGATCACGAACCATGGCCGCCATCTCCGCTTCGGTCACGACCTGACCGTCCACGTAGGCGGTGCCCTTCATCTTGCACATCGTCCCGCGCATCTGGAGCACCTCGAGCTCGAGGCGCAACTGATCACCCGGCTTCACCGGACGCCGGAACTTCACGTTGTCGAGCGACATGAAGTACACGACCTTCGTGGACGGATCCTCGATGGTGCGCATCAGCAGCATCCCCCCCACCTGCGCCATCGCCTCGATGATCAGAACCCCGGGCATGATGGGATGGCCGGGAAAATGGCCCTGAAAGAAGGGTTCGTTGATCGTGACGTTCTTGAGCCCCACGATCCGCTTGCCTTCCTCGATCTCGAGGATGCGATCGACGAGCAGAAACGGGTATCGATGCGGCAGGACCTGCAGGATGTCTTCGACGGTGTACACAGCGGGTTCCCGAATGGCGTGTTGTACGAGAGCTCGCACCAGAGCCACCGTGCCGCGGTGGCTGGGCTTGTGAGCGATGATACGGGCACGCACACGCGCACCCGCCAGCAGCAGGTCCCCGACACAGTCGAGGGCCTTGTGACGAACGAATTCGTCGTCCCATCGGAGCGTCGTGTCCACCAGCCCCTGTGCATCGAGCACGATGGCATTGGCGGTGGACGCTCCCTGAATCAATCCCTTGGCC
>CAZNZG010000011.1:25847-31538 GCA_964577455.1 uncultured Gemmatimonas sp.
CCCGAAGCGCGTCCACCTCGTGCACGAACCCGAAGGTACGGGCCGCCGCGAGTTCGCGCGTAAACGAGGCGGGCGACACCATGTAGCGACCGCGCTGTTCCCCGATCAGCGGATGGGGAAAGTCGATCGTGACATCGAGCCCGAACCCGTAGCAGGGGTGTGCCTCGTACACGCTCTCGCCGTCGACCACGCGGATCGACTTGCGCAGGACCAGCCAATCCGGACGCCCCGCATTGGCCGTGAGCCCTGCCGCCTGCAGCGCCTCGAGGAACGGCGCGGCGCTGCCGTCCATGATTGGCGGCTCGGGACCGTCCATCTCGATCACCAGATCATCGATCTCGAGCCCGCCGACCGCGGCCAGCACGTGCTCCACCGTGTGCAGCGCGGCCTCGCCGGTACCGAGCTGTGTGCGACGCTCAGCTTCGACCGCGACATCGACCCGCGCCGGGATGGGAGCCGTACCGGGCAGGTCGACACGCACGAACACGATCCCTGTGCCGGAGGGCGCGGGCTTGAACACGAGGCGACAGGGGCGCCCAAGATGCAGCCCCACCCCTTCGACCACGCGCTCGCCGCCAATGGTGCGGCGTCCCATGCCATGCACCGGCGAGGGACCACGCACCGCCGGAGCTGCGCTCGGGGTGCCGGGGGCAACCGCCGCGCCCTCACGTGCACGGGCGATCATCCGGTCACCTCACGGCCGCCGTCACCGTTATCCCCGCCGAATCGGGTCAGGAGACGCTCGATTGGCCGCACCAGTCGGGCGAGACGTGCGACCGCCGCCTGAGAGCGCAGCTGTTCCTTGTGCGGACGCGCCGGATACCCGGACCAGATCTCGCCAGCGGGAATGTCGCCGAACACGCCGGCCTGCGCAGCGACCGTTGCCTTGGCCCCCACCGTGAGATGCCCACTCAGCCCCACCTGGCCGCCGATCTGCGCACCATCTTCGATCCGGGTGGATCCGGCCACCCCGACCTGCGACGCGAAGAAGCAGAACCGTCCCACGCGCACGTTGTGTCCGATCTGCACGAGGTTGTCGATCTTGGTGCCGGCGCCGATGATCGTGTCGTCCACGCTGCCACGATCCACGCAGCTGTTGGCCCCCACCTCCACGTCGTGCTCGAGTACGCATCGCCCGATGTGCGGAATGCGAACGACGCCTGTGGGGCGTGGGACGAACCCGAACCCTTCTCGGCCGACCTGGGCACCGGCGTGCAACACCACGCGATCTCCCAATTCCGTGTGGGGATACACCACGGCATTCGCGTGCAAGCGCACATCGCGCCCGAGAGTGGCGCCGGCCCCCACCTTGGCACCGGCACTGATCCAGCTCCCGTCGCCGATAACGGCGCCGTCACCGATTACCGCGTACGCATCGACCGTGACGTTGTGACCGAGTACGGCCGTCGCCGCCACGACCGCGGTGGCATGCACCCCGACGGCCCGAGGCTCCGCCCGATGAAAGCGGGCAAGCATCCCCACGAGTGCGTCGATCGGCTTGTCCACGACGATGCGCGTAGTCGGCGCGCCGGGCTGCTGCTCGAACGCCGGCGCGACGAGCACGACACCGGCCTGCGACGTGGCGAACCAGGCGGCGTAGCGGAGGTGCCCGAGGAAACTCAGGTCGTTCGGGCCGGCGCGATCGAGCGGCGCGATGCCCGTAACGACGACGGACGGATCGCCGACGAGGCGTCCGCCCACCTGTGTCGCAACGTCAGCGGCGGTGTTGGGCCTCTGCCCATCAACGCCGACAAACAGCGGTGCGAGAGAGTCGCCGCGCACGCGGCGATTTCTCCGTGGGCGGCTTCTTCGTGATGCCGGCCGGAGCCGACGTCGGACCGGCCGTTGCCGGCTTCGCCGCCGCGGGAGCCGCAGGCGCCGCCCGCGGCGCCGACCGGGGCGCCGACAGGCGCATCTTGGCGAGCACGCGCTCGGTGATGTCGAGGTTCTTGTCGGCCGACACCACGAACGCCCCCGCCGCCACGTCGAAGATGAAGGCATAGCCGCCTTCCATACGCACGTCGTCGAGCACCTTCTTGAGATTGTCCATGATCGGCGCCATGAGCTCTTCCTGACGCTCCTGCGCCTGCGTCTGCAGCTTCTGCGCCTGCTGCGACCACGCCTGCTCCTTCTCACGCAGCGTCTTGAGGCGCGCTTCCTTCGCCGCCGGCGACAGCGACACCTCTTCCTTGGCGAAGGCCTCGTTCATGGCATTGAGCGAGTCCTGCAGCTTGGACAGCTGCGAACGGATGCCGATCATGTCCTTTTCGAACGTCGCCTCAGCCTCGGCGCGTCCGGGCGCATTCTGCATCAGCGCCTGCGAATTGATGTAGGCGAACTTCTGGGTCTGCGCCGACGAAACCGAGGGCACAGCGAGGAGAGCGCACGCAGCGAGAACGGAAAGGAGACGCATCTGGATGTCCTGAGTTAGAAGAGCTGACCGAGACGGAAGTGGAACTGCCACCGCGGATCTTTCACGATCTGGCCCGTGGTGATGCTCACTGTCGTACGGTCGAAGCCATACGCCATATCGAGTCCGAGCGGACCGAGCGGCGTAACGGTAGATACCCCAAATCCGGCCGAACGGAAGAGGCGGGTTGGGTTGATCTGTCGGGCGGAGGCCCAGTTGTTCCCTGCGTCCGCAAAGACGTTGAAATAGAACATCTGGTTGAACCGGAGCCCGATTTCTCCGGTCATGGTCATGAAGGCGTTGCCGAACGAGGCCGGATCGGACCGAAACTGGTCGGTGTTCGGGTTGAATCCGAGCGGGGTGATCGAGAATTCAGGATAGCCGCGGAGCGCCTGTCCGAACATCACACCACCAACCGCAAACTGCTGCTGGAAGAAGAACGGCCCCGAGTTGCCGAACAGCGCACCACTGCGGGCGGTGAGCCCCATGGTGAACTTCACCGGCTGCGACCCCGGGTTGCTACCACCCAGCTGCCCGAGCAGCGCATACGCACGCATTTCCGTGGTCACACGCTGGAAGTTGACCGTCCCACCCAGCGGGCCACCGCTGAAGTCGACCTGCACCGAGCGCATCGACCCCTGGGTGGCAAAGGGCATATCGACGCGCGTGTCGTACTGGTACTCGAGCCCGAGGTTCGAACGGAAGCAGTTCCGCGAGCAGCTGCCGGCGATCGTGCCCGACGTGAACGTGGCCGCTTCCCCGTTGTAAGACACCGCAACCGTCGAAAAGTACGACCACGGCGTGGGGAGTCCCAGGCGGAACTGCGAACCCGTACGGATGTTCTGGCCGAGGTTGCCGACGATGAAGCGCGACTGGGTACGGTAGGCGCTGAGCGCACCACTCAATCGCGTGCCCTTGAGCGCCGGGTCGGTGTAGGTCGCCGTGAAGTCGTTGAAGAAACGCCCGTACTGCCAGTTCAGGCGCCCCGACTTGCACAAGCCGAACAGGTTGGGCTGCTCCAGGCCCACAAAGCCACCGAAGCCCACGCCGCCCTGCCCCATGGAGGCGCCGAAGTTCACCGAACCGGTACGCTTCTCCTTTACACGGAAGACGATGTCCACGTCGCCCTGATCGTTGATCGGGCGATAGTCGGGAAACGCCATCGGCGCCTCGAAGAAGTTCATGTTGCCGATGCTCTGATAGCTCCGGATCAGCAGCTGCTGATTGAACGGGCCACCGGGAACGAGGAAGATCTGCCGGCGAATGCAGTCGTCACTCGTGAAGTCGTTGCCGACGATCTCGATGCGATTCACGATCGCCGGATTCTTCTCGTCGATCTCCCACCGCAGGTTCGCGACCGGCGTGGAATCGGCGCCCTCATAGCGACGCTCCACCACGGGGCGGACGCTCGCGTACAGGTAGCCGTTGTCTCGGTAGACTCCGTTCACCTTCTCGATCGACGCGTCCCACTTTTCCTGATCGAAGACGCCCTCCGGGGCCTCGGCGCGGCGGAAAATCAGCTTCTTCGCGCGCTGCGTGAGCGTGGTCGTTTCGTTACCGTCGAAGGGGAAGAACTTCCTGAGGTCTTCGGTATTGAATCGACGATTGCCGGCGATTTCGAAGCTGCCCACGCGGAACTGGGGCCCCTCCAGCACGCCGATCTGCACCAACCCCTTCCCCTTATCGCGGTCCACGATGAGGGTGTCCTTCACGATCCGTGCGTCCACATGGCCAAGCCGCGCGTACAGCGCCGGGATGCGCTCGCCCAGATCGCCCACGTACTTGTCGTCGTTGTACTCGCCCTTGCGGAAGAACCAGAACCCCTCGGGCTTCGTCTTCATTGCGGCGACGATCGTCTGCTCGCGTACCGACCGGTTACCCTCGATGTCGATGCCGGAAATCGCCAGGCGGCGCCCTTCGTCGACAAGGTAGCGGACGGCGAGACGACCGTCGGCCATGGTCGAGGAGTCCACCGTGACCTTGGCCAGGTAGTACCCCGCGGCCTCGTAGGTGGAGTCGATGCGGGCCTTGCCGCGCGCCACCTGCAAGGGATCGATCGAGCGGCCGATCAACAGCTCGACCTTGTCCTTGATCGAACGCGCGGACAACGCCTTGGGGCCTTCCACGGTCACATCACCAAGGATGGCCCGCTCCTCGACCTTGATCACGGTGAGCACCATGCCCGGCACGGACTCGACGTCACACAAGATCTGCACATCGTGAAACTCGCCCATGTTGTAGAGCGCCTTCAGGCTGCGCTGCAACGTGGGGAAGTTGAGCGTATTCCCCTTGGTGATCCCGGACTCCGTGCGGATGCGCACCTCGTTCACACGCTGCGCACCGCGTACGACGACGGAGTCGGTGGTGGTGCATCGTCCCGTCACCTCCTGCGCGGCCAGCGACTGCGGCGCGACGAGTAAGGCGGCGGGTACGGCAAGCACGGCAATGGGCCGCGCCACGAGGGCGGCCAACCGGGCCAGGATCTGGGGAATGCGTTTCAGCATAGCCTCGAAATATAAACGGGCGCACCGAAAGGGCCGACCCCGATTTTCGTCCACGCGCGGGGCGTCTCGGCTTCCGGCCGGACAGATCGTCCCCCACGCCACGGGAAACGGCCGAGCCCCGACTGGGGCCCGGCCGTCTGACACGTCTACCCGGTCCTGCCGTTGCCTGCCCGGCAGTACCCGCTGGCTCAGGAGGCCTGCGGGGTGGGAGAAAGGACCCGGAATTCGAGCTTTTCCTTTTCGGTGGCCGACACCCCCACCTCGATCTAGTCCCCGCGGGAGTACTCGCCCATGAGCAGCTTCTCGGAGAGCGGGTCTTCCACGTAGCGCTGGATCGCGCGCTTGAGCGGACGGGCGCCGAAGTGCTCGTCGTGCCCGTGGTTGACCAGGAACTCCGTGGCTTCCGGGGTGAGCTTGATCGTGATCTCTTCCTCGGTCAGGCGCTTCTGCACATCGGCGAAGAGGATCGACACGATCTGCGAGATGTGCTCCTTGCCCAGCGGGTGGAACACGATCACGTCGTCGAGACGGTTGAGGAACTCGGGGTTGAAGACCCGCCCCATCTCCTCCTTCACCTTGTCGGCGATCCGCTCGAAGTCGGCACGTGAATCCTGCGTGGCGAAGCCCAGCGACTTGCCGCGCGTGATGTCCTTGGCGCCCACGTTGGACGTCATGATCACCACGGTGTTCTTGAAGTCGAACACACGACCGTAGTAGACGGTTAGGTGACCTTCAACGATCACCTGCAGAAGGATGTTGAACACATCCCGATGTGCC
>CAZNZG010000012.1:0-31380 GCA_964577455.1 uncultured Gemmatimonas sp.
ATGCGCTCCCAGGAGCACGGCGCTATATGTTCGAAGCCCTCGACAGTAGTGGACGCACGGTCACCAGGCTGACGACGGCAGAAACACTTGCCGTCTTGTCGGACTCCGTATCGGCCGACGCCAGAGCACGCATTGCCGGCTGGTGGGTCACCGCCACCCTCTCCACCGGCGCGATACGACGCAGCGAATTACGGTTGGTCGCTGGACCCTAGCCAGCGCCCGATCGTGTCGGCCACACGCGACCACACCGATCGCGGTCGTCGTTCGAGGGTGAGTTGCAAGGTCGGGTCGCCGAAATACTCGAGATTCGCCCAGATCGCAGGCGACACCCCCGCTCGAATGGCATTGAGGCGGACGTGATGAAGCGCGCCGATCACATCTCGGCCCTGCAGCAATTCGTCGTAGAAACGTTCCACGTGGGGAACGATGGCGGTGTCGTCGAGCCGCCAGCGCGTGGCAATTACCCCCCGGGCGCCGGCGTCCAGCGCCGTGCTTACCAGACCGTGCAGAGCTTGGCCGGAAAGCAGTACGCCATCCCCGCTCGAACACGCCGACAGCACCACGAGGTCGAACGGCAGCGGTTGGGCCGCAAGCGCCGGCAGATCGAAGAGGCCGGAGTCACCGTCGGAGGCCGTCGGGGCGATTACGAGGCCGGCGGTAACGTACGATGCCGGCGTCGCGACAGCATGCGTAGCCACGTGCAGCACGGTACCCCCTTCGGCGAAGCGCTGTGCCAGCGTCGCCCGTGTGACCGCGTCGCCTTCGAGTACAGCTGCGTTGCTCAACAGGCCACGGATGGCGCGCACTTCCGCTCGTGCCCCGGGGAGATCCGGCCAGATCGTAGAATCCCCCGGCATTGCAGGCATCGGCTGCGGCGCACCAACAAGCAGCGCCGAGCCTCGCGCCACACTCCGCCGGGCAACGACCACGGCGCTACCGAGAGCGTCTTCTACGGACGGCGCAATCGCAATTTCCATCCGCATGAGAAGCGGCGTGCCGTCTGGATTTCGCAGCGCGGCAAACGGAAGCCGATGCAATTCGCCATCGGGAACGACGATCAGTCGCCGCACCATCGTCGGCAAGGCGGTGACGACCGGCGCAATCAGCGCATCGGACAGCGATCGCGCGAGCGGTGCCGGCACCCGCCCGGCTTGCAGAAACGCGGTAAATCGTTCGATCGGCGCGACCATCGAGTCAATCGCCACGAGCGATACGCTCAGCAGGGTATCGGACGTCAAGATGAACGCGGTGGTGGGTTCATCACCGCGTCCGACGACATAGCTGACGACCGCCGTGTGGGATGGCAGGCGGCCACGTGCCAGCGCCGGCAACCGGCGCTGGTCGAGGGCGCTTGTATCGATGACGGGCCTGGCCGCAACGCGCACGACATCCATATGCAATGCGCCTCGTTGCAGCGCCGACTGCTCCCGGCCGCGCACCCGTCGCCATTCGGCCATGGCGAGCGCCTCCGGCACCCGCCGAGCCGCCGTGAAGCGCGCGATGGTGGTGGCGATGCCGAGGTCAGCATCCCAATCGAACGCACGGTCCTGCAACATGGCCAATACATCTTCGCGCTGCCGAAATCCCCGACTCCACAGGTCGAGCGTGCGCTTGGCCTGCCCGACCGTCTCCCACGCCCGATCGAACTCACCGGCCAGCGATTGGGCTTCTGCCCATCGCATCAGCACCTCGAAACGGGACGGTCCCTGCAGATTGCGCGACCGCAGCAACGTGTCCCACTGCGCGATGGCCTTCGAGGGCTGCCCCTCGGCCAACGCGACGAGTGCACGATGGTATCGAATCTCTGTCGCCCATCCTGGCAAATTGCGCGCCTGCGCCAAGGCAGCGGCGGAATCGAGTAACGCGGTGCTGTGGGCAGGGGTGCCCCGGCGGCGGGCAATATCCGACCGCGCCACCAATACCGGGACGCGCAATTGCGGAGCCAGTCGATCCGCTCGCGCGACGAGTGCACCATACAGCGAATCGGCGGTGGTGAAGTCCCGCCTCGACAACGCCGCATCGGCCATTGCCCGCTCTGCGTACAGCACACCCGTGGCGTCGTTGGCCAACGCGAACAGACGGTGGGCGGCGGTGAAGTACCGCAAGGCATCGCCCGACGCCCCAACCCGCTGCGAAACGCGTCCCAACTCTTGGAGCGCCCATGCTTCGCCGCTCACACTGGCCCCACGCCGTGCGTACTCCAGCGCCTCACGCAAGGCCATCCGGGCCAGTCCATGACGCCCGCGCGCCAGCAGGGTGGTCCCCTGCCATTGCCTGGTGGCAGACAGCGCATTCCACAATCGCGCCGCCTTCTGCAGGCCACCCACGGTGTCGAAGAGTGCGCGGGCGGCATCGGCCTGCCCCAACGATTCCACATATTGGGCGCGCGCGAAGAGACACTCCGCCTGCAGACGTTTGCCATGCGGCGCCACGACGCCAAGCACTCGGGTCCACGTGCTGTCGGCCACCCGTTCACCCCCGCGTACACGGACTTGGAGCATGACACACTGGAGTCTGGCCTGCAGGAAGACATCGTCCCTCGGGACCACGCCAGCCGCGACTCGGAGCAAGGTCCGCGCCGAATCCACCCCGACGACACGGAGCCCCGTAAGTGTCTGACCGATAAGCGCTTCGCTCTGCCCCACGCTGTCGGCGAGGCGGGCCATGCGCGTCCCGGCCGCGGCGAAGGCCTGCATGGCGACGAGGAACTTCCCCTCGCTTCCCGCGATGGCAGCCCGGCCAAGCTGGGCCCAGGCGCCGATCCGACCAGCGGAATCCGAGGCGGCCACTCGATAGCGTTGCTCGGCCTCTTCATAGCGGAATGCCAACCGGGCCAGGGTCCCGTCGAGCAGGGCCCGTGCACGTTCGTCACGACCGACGCGAGCGCGCCACTCTGACCGGGTGGCTTCTTCCCTCCCCTCGTCATGCGCACGGGTGACCTGGCCCACCATGGTACCCGCATCCGCTCGGTCGGTCAGCCTTCCGGCGCCCCCTCGAATTGACTGCGCTTCAGCAGGCCGAGTCACCGCAGAGCCGACGCCCCCGATGATGCCGGCCGCGGCCATCATTCGGAGCAACCCACGAGCCGATCGCGTCGGTCGGCCGTGTCCGCCCCGCCCCTGCGCACTACCGAGCGTTGTTGTGCGTTGATTCGAGTCCATGAAGCAGTTCGCCTGTCTATACGACGCCCTCGACGCGAGCACCCGCACCGCGGATAAGGTTGCAGCACTTGCAGCCTATTTCGCCAGCGCACCGGTGGCCGACACCGCCTGGGCTACAGCCTTTCTGCTCGGTCGCGGGCCGAAACGGCTCGTGAAGTCGCCGGATCTTCGCGCGTGGGCCGCAGCCGCCGCAGGGGTGCCGGACTGGCTCTTCGAAGAGTGCTATGCACAGGCCGGTGACCTCGCCGAAACGATCACGCTGCTCGCGCCCGAAGGCGACGGAGGCGACGACGAGGGATTGGCCTGGTGGGTGGAGGAGCAGCTGCTGCCACTGGCCCGACTCGAGCCCGAGGCGCAGCGGCAGTCACTGCTGCATGCGTGGCGGGTACTGCCCGGTACCTCGCGCTTCGTCTTCAACAAGCTGCTCACCGGTGCCTTCCGCGTGGGCGTGAGCGATGGTCTGGTGGTGCGCGCACTCGCACAGGTCAGCGGGGTGAGTGCGGAAACGATCGCCCACCGCCTCATGGGACAGTGGGAGCCAAGCGCGGTGTGGTACGAGCAACTGATGTCGCCGACGACCACCGATGCCGACTGGAGCCGTCCGTACCCGTTCTTTCTCGCGTACCCACTCGAAGCCGAGCCGTCGTCGCTTGGCGACGTGCAGGAGTGGCAGGCCGAGTGGAAGTGGGACGGCATCCGCTGTCAGCTGGTGCGGCGGCGCGGGCGTACGTTCCTGTGGAGCCGCGGCGAAGAGCTGCTCGCGGGACGTTTCCCCGAGGTGGAGTCGTGCGCCGAGTGGCTGCCGGACGGGACGGTGTTGGACGGGGAGCTGCTGGCGTGGCGTGACGGGCAGCCTCTCCCGTTCACCGAGCTGCAACGGCGTATCAACCGCAAGACCGTGGGGAAAAAGCTGCTGGCCGATGTCCCGTGCCACCTGCTGGTGTACGATTGCCTCGAAATGGACGGGCGCGACGTGCGCGGCGAGCCCCTGACCGTGCGCCGCGAGCTGGCAGCGCGTACGGTGGCCTCGCTTCCCGGCGGGGCGACGATCGGCGTGTCGCCAGTGATCGCGGCAGCATCCTGGGACGACGTGATGGCGGCCCGTCGGGATGCGCGGCGCATGATGAGCGAGGGACTCATGCTCAAGCGCACCGCGTCGCCGTACAGCGTGGGGCGCAAGGCAGGCGACTGGTGGAAGTGGAAGGTGAACCCGCTCACCGTGGATGCGGTCATGGTGTATGCGCAGGCGGGACACGGTCGGCGGGCCGGACTCTACACCGATTACACCTTTGCCATCTGGGACGGCGACACACTGGTACCGTTCGCGAAGGCGTACAGCGGTCTCACCGACGCGGAGATCCGGCAGGTGGACCGCTTCGTGCGCGCCAACACCCTCGAGAAATTCGGACCCGTCCGCACCGTGAAGCCGGAGCTGGTGTTCGAGCTGGCCTTCGAGGGCATCCAACGCAGTTCGCGCCACAAGAGTGGCATTGCCGTGCGCTTCCCGCGGATCGCGCGCTGGCGACAGGACAAGCCGGCGAGCGAGGTGGATACGATCGATACCGTGCGGGCGTTGCTCGATGGCTAGCGGGCGGAGACGCGTGATCACGGAGATCACCGAGGAAGGTGAGAGCACGGAGAGTACGACCTCGGTGACCTCATCACCCTCCGCGAGCTCCGTGTCGGGTAGTTTCCACGACGCCGGCCGTCGCATCGACGAATGGTTCAACGCCCGAGGCTGGAGCCCCTTTGACTTCCAGCGCGACGTCTGGTCCGCCTATGCCAATGGCGAATCGGGGCTCATCCACGCCGCCACTGGGACCGGGAAGACGTACGCGGCATGGATGGGGCCTCTCATCGAGTCACTCGCCGAACAGCCGCGGGCGAGGAAGGCGCGACGTCGTGCCGACGCGCTGCCGCTGCGCGTGTTGTGGATCACCCCGCTCCGTGCGCTTGCCGCCGATACGGAGCAGGCGCTGCGTCTCCCCATCGAGGAGCTGGGGCTGCCGTGGACCGTGGAGTCACGCACCGGCGATACTTCGCAGGCACGTCGTGCCAGACAGCGCGAGCAGCTGCCCACTGCGCTGGTCACCACCCCGGAGTCGCTCTCGCTGCTGCTCTGCCGGAAGGATCACGCCGCACTGTTTGCCGACCTGCGCTGCGTGGTCGTGGACGAATGGCACGAGCTGCTCTCCACCAAGCGCGGGGCGCAGGTGGAGCTGTGTCTCGCGCGACTGCGTGCGCTGTGCCCCGCGCTTCGCACGTGGGGCGTATCGGCCACGCTGGGCAACCTCGACACCGCCGCGGAAACACTCCTGGGGTATGCCGCCGATGGGACAGCGCGCCCCGCCCGCCTCGTACGTGGCGTTGTCCCCAAGGCCGTAGAAGTCGAGGCCCTCGTGCCCGAAACGATGGACCGCTTTCCGTGGGCCGGGCATCTCAATACCAGGCTGCTTCCCGAGGTGATGCGACGGCTGGAGGCGGCAGAGAGCGCGATCGTGTTCACCAACACACGCTCGCAGTGCGAGATCTGGTTTCAGAGCATCATCGCGGCCAACCCCGCATGGTTCGAGTTCACCGCCATTCATCACGGATCGCTCTCACGAACGCAGCGTGAAGACGCCGAGGACGGGCTCAAGACGGGGCGCTACCGCATCGTGGTGGCCACCAGTTCACTCGACCTTGGTGTGGACTTCGCACCCGTCGATCTGGTGATGCAGATCGGCAGCCCCAAGGGCGTGGCGCGGCTGCTGCAGCGCGCCGGCCGCTCCGGGCACAATCCCGGGCGCGTGTCGCGCATTGTGTGCGTTCCCACGCACGCCTTCGAGCTGGTGGAAGTGGCGGCAGCACGCGCTGCCATCGAGGCGGGATCGATCGAGAGCCGCGATCCGCTGGACCGTCCGCTCGACCTGCTGGCGCAGCACCTCGTGACGCTCGCGCTGGGCGGTGGCTTCCGCCGTGATGCCGTACTGGCCGAACTGCGTACCACGCGCGCCTATCGGCTGCTCACCGAGGCGGAGCTCGACTGGGTGATCGACTTCGTTACGCACGGCGGTGCCGCGCTCCGCGCGTACCCCGAGTATGCCCGCGTGGTGTGCGAGGACGGTGTGTACGAGGTGAGCGACCGGCGTGTGGCCCTGCGCCACGTGCTCAACATCGGCACCATCGTGAGCGATGCCGCGATCGCGGTGCGCTATCTCAAGGGCGGACGTCTCGGAACGATCGAGGAGTCGTTCGTCTCGCGCCTGTCCCCGGGAGACAAGTTCATCTTCGCCGGCACACCGCTGGAGTTCGTGCGGCTGCGCGAGCTCACCGCCTGGGTGCGGAAGGCCAAGGGCATGAGCGGCGCCATACCGCGCTGGATGGGGGCGCGTATGCCGCTCTCCACCGAACTGGCGGCGGCCGTCCGCGATACGCTCGAAGCGGCACGCTCCGGCGTGTTCGCCACGCCGGACATGCAGGCGGTCAAGCCGGTGCTCATCACCCAAGCCGAACGGAGCGCCATTCCCCGCCCCGATGAATTGCTCATCGAACGGACCGAGACGCGCGATGGCCACCATCTGTTCGTGTATCCGTTCGAAGGACGTCTGGTACACGAGGGGCTCGCGGCACTCTGTGCCTACCGCATGGCGCAGCTCCAGCCGTTCTCGTTTTCATTCAGCTGCAACGACTACGGCTTCGAACTACTCAGCCCCGACCCGGCGCCGCTCGAGGAGGCGCTGGAGCATGGGCTCTTCGCGACCACGCACCTGCTGCACGACATCGCCCAGAGCCTCAACGCCGCCGAGCTGGCGCGTCGTCAGTTCCGCGAGATCGCGCGGGTGGCGGGGCTGATCTTTTCCGGCTACCCCGGCCAGTCGAAGAGCATGAAGCAGCTGCAGGCCTCGAGTTCGTTGCTGTTCGACGTATTCAGCAAGTACGACGAGGGGAATCTTCTGGTACGGCAGGCGCAGCGCGAGGTGCTGGAGCGACAGCTCGAGGCCAGCCGCCTCGGGCGGGTACTCGACCGGCTGTCACGCAGCGACGTGCGCGTGATCGATGTGGAGCGCCCCACCCCGCTGGCGTTCCCCCTCATGGTCGACATGACGCGTGCAAAGCTCAGCACCGAAAAGCTGGCCGACCGCGTGCGGCGCATGACCATGGCCGCTGAGAAGCCCGCACGGAGCGGTACCGCCAGCGTGTTTCGGATCGGCGACACGGTGCAGCGGCTCATGGAGCGATGAGCGTGCTGTCCCTCACGGTGGCCGGCGCGACGGTGCAGCTCTTGCCGGAACGCGCGATCTGGTACGCAGCGGAACGTGCGCTGTTCGTGGCCGACCTGCACTGGGGCAAGGCCGCGGCATTCCGTGCGGCCCATGTGCCGGTCCCCATGGGCACCACCGCGAACGATCTCGCGCGGCTCACCACCGTGCTTGCGGCAACCAACGCGCAGCACCTGGTCGTGCTTGGCGATCTGCTGCACGCGCGTGCCGGGCGTCACGACGACACGCTACGCACGATCGCCGAATGGCGTGAGCGACATGCCGCACTGCAGATCACGCTGGTGCGCGGCAACCACGATGCACACGCCGGCGATCCGCCGCGCGAGCTTGGCATTGCCTGTATCGACGACCCGCTGCGTATCGGACCATTCCTCGGCGTGCACGAACCCGAGGAGCGCGGCGATGGCTACGTGCTGAGCGGTCACCTGCACCCGAGCGTGACGGTACGCGGTCGCGGCAAGCAGGCGTTGCGGCTGCCTGCCTTCGTGTTCGGACGGGACCGCGCGGTGTTGCCGGCCTTCTCGAGCTTCATCGGCGGTGGTATGTACGAATCGCAGCCGGGTGACCGGTGCTATGCCGTGGCCGGCGACGAGGTGCTGGAGCTCGACTGATCTCCTGCAACGTCCATGATGACGGCGGAGGCGGCAGAGGCAGGAAGGCAGCGGAGCCGTGCGAACATCCAAGATGTGCAACGAGGCGTCCAAGGCGACAAGACAACCAAGAAATCCTTGGATGACTTGATGCCTTGAATGCCTCGTTGGCTTCTTGGAAGTGGGAGATCTCCGCTGCCTTCCTGCCTCTGCCGCCTCCGCCGTCCTCTTGGACGTTCGTCAGTGCTTGCCGCGCGCCTTCTGCACGAGTGAGTAGATCACCACGAGCACACCGCCGCTCGCCACGCCCAGCAGGGCGTCGAGGATCGTCTTCACCACGCCCGCCGCCGGCCCTGCGGCATGCGCCCACGACTCCAGCACCACATCGGCGGCATGCCAGCCATGCGCGATGATGCCACCGCCCACCGTGAACATCGCGGCCGTTCCCAGCACCGAGAGCGACTTCATGAGCAGCGGCGCCCCCTTGAGCAGCACGGCGCCCATGGCATTGCCGCGCTGATGCAGGACTAGCCCGGCATCGTCGATCTTCACGATGCCGGCCACGAGACCATAGACCAGCACCGTCGCTGCGATGCTCACGACGGACAGAGTCAGTACCTGCTGCGACAGCGGCGCGGTGGCCATGGTGCCCAGCGCGATCACGATGATCTCCGCCGAGAGCACGAAGTCGGTGCGGATGGCACCCTTGATCTTCCCCTGCTCCACGGCGAGCAGTTGCTCCTCGGTGTACTCCGGGTGTGCCACGATCGTGGCATGCGCTTCCGCCTCGTCGCGGTGCAGATACTTGTGCACCAGCTTCTCCACACCTTCGAAGCAGAGGAACAGGCCGCCGATCATCATGAGCGGCATCACCGCCCACGGCGCGAAGGCACTGATGAGGAGCGCCACCGGCACCAGAATGACCTTGTTCCAGAACGAGCCCTTGGCGACCGCCCACACCACCGGCAGTTCACGCTCCACACGCACCCCACTGGCCTGCTCGGCGTTGAGCGCAAGATCGTCGCCCATGACACCACTCGTCTTGCGGGCCGCCACCTTCGCGAGCACCGCCACGTCGTCCATCATGGACGAGATATCGTCGAGCAGAACCAACAGACTGGAAGCCATGGTCACTGGGCAAGGGTGATTGACGCCGGGACCGCCAGAAATCTGAAAGCGTCCGGATGCGAGACCGCACGCCCGGACGCCACCAAAACTACCATGACCAGCCCGTAACGATCTACGGCTTCCCGGATGCCGCGCCGGCCGGCTGCACCGCCGCGAGCAGCCGCTCGACGAACCCGTTGAGGCTCTGGCCGCTGTCCATCCAGCGGATCACCGCCACGACATCGTTGAGGGGATCCACGTAGATGTAGTTGTTGCCGGCACCCACGTGCACGAACGCTTCGGCGGGTGCCGAGGCCACGTACTTGCGGTTGGTGTTCACGAACCAGTTCATGTAGCCGTAGGTGGGCTCCACCGGCGTGGGCGTGAGCGCCTGCTTTACCCAGGCCTCGCTGAGCAGCTGCCGCCCACCCCAGTTGCCGCGGCGCTGCGTGAGCAACCCGAAACGCGCCATGTCCCACGCATTGAGCACCATGCCGCCGCCCCAGTGGCCACCCCCGCTCACGCTCTGTACCTCGCGACCATCGAGCACGATCCACGAGTTGTCGTAGCCGTACCAGCGCCATGTGTTGGACGCGCCGATGGGATCCATCACGCGTTCCTTCAGCACCTCGGGAAGCGGACGGCGCCACACCTGCAGCGCCGCCAGCGCGAGCACGTTCACGCGGGTGTCGTTGTACTCGTAGGCACTCCCCGGCGCCTTGCGGGCACGCGTGGTCCATGTGCTGGCATCCTGGGCAGGGCGGTCGGCCCACTCCGGCTTGCCCCACAACGTGCCTTCCCAGTCACTCACCTGACGCAGCAGATGATCCCACGTGATGGTGCGGTTGTGCGGCGTGTCGAAGGGCATGAGCAGCCTGTCGGTGCCCGGCCAGTCCTTCGCGTACGCGGTCCCGTTGGGACGTGCACGCACGATTGGCGGTACGTAGTGCGCCACCGTGTCGTGCACGCTACGAATGCGCCCATCGTCCACCGCGAGCCCCACCACGGTGCTCAGGAAGCTCTTGGTGACGCTGTTGGTAATCTCCTCGGCATCGGGGGTTCCCCACGTGGCCACCACGTAGCCACGACGCACCACGATGCCGGTGGCACCGCCACGCGGCGGCAGCGGACCGATGGCATCACCGAGCGGCTCACGGCCGAAGGACTGCAGGTGATTGAGCTCGAGATCACGCGGCGTGCGGCTTTCCTTGCTGATCGCGAACGCAACGGCCTCGGCGAGCTTCACCGAGTCCATTCCCAACGCAGCGGGGGAGCGACGCTCCCAACTGCCGACGGGCGGCACGTACGGCGTGGCGGCCGCACGTGCCTTCTGCGCCTGCACCGGGTGGACTGCGAGCGTCAGCAGGAGCCCTACCCCACCGTGCCGCACGAACCTCCGGGCCCCCGCGTGGCAGGCGCTCATGCGATCGGGCCCTTCGGCTTCGTCTTGCCGATCACGCCGGGCACGTTGTTGGCCTTGAGCAGCGCGTTGAAGGCGGGCACGTCCACGTTCTCGATGGCGTCCACCTCCGAGCGGATGGCCTGCCACACCTTTTCGAGCTCCACGAGGCGATCCTTCACCGGCTGCGTGAGGGTCGTGTTGCCCTCCACCTGACCGAGCAGGAAGCCGTACTGGCCGTTGATGCCGTTGGCGTAGTTGATGATGTCCTGCCCGTTCGCCGCCTTCGTGGTGAGGCGCGGGTCCATCGCGTCGAGCTTGCCGGTGAGTGCGCGGCCGGCCTTGCCGATCGTGTCGGGGGCACTGGTTTCGCGCGCGCGTGCCACGTAGCCCTGCACCTGCGTCTTCACGTCGCGGAGGCGGAGCACCGCCTGGTGGATCTCGTCGATGCGGGTGGAAAGCAGGTTGGCCACCGAGTCACGTTCGGCGATGACGGCCGCCGGCGCATCGAGACGCGGATCCTGCTTCACCACGAGCGGGTGCGTGAACACCGCAGAGCCGACCGACAGCCTGACGGTGTAGGTACCCGGAGACACGCGGGCGCCGCCGTCGCCGGGCGCGCCGAACAGCAGCACGTTGCCGACGCGCGCCGGTGCGGCGCGGCGCAGGTTCCACGTGAGGGTATTGAGCCCTGGCTTCACCGGCAGGCGGTTGATGCTGTCCCCCTTGCTGGCGAACGCACGCACCACGGTGTTCTTGGCGTCGAGGAACTCGAGGCGCACGGTGGTGGCGCTGTCGGGCGCTGCCGCGAGGCGGAAGTTGATCGTGGCGCCGTTGGGCGGATTCTTCCCCGCGTTCTGCGGCGTGCCGAAGCCGCCGCTGCCGGCGAAGAGTATCGCCTCGCGCGGTGCGTACAAGTGCGATGCGGCCTTCTCGATCGCGTCGCTGCGCTGGCGCAGTACCGAGAGGTCATCGAGAATCCAGAAGGCGCGCCCCTCGGTGGCCGCGATGAGGTCCCCATGCTTCACCTGCAGATCGGTGACGGGCACCACCGGGAAGTTGCCGCGGAACGGCAGCCACTGCGCCCCGTCGTTGTACGACACGTACACGCCCGTTTCGGTGCCGGCGTAGAGCAGGCCCTTGCGGACCGGATCTTCGCGCACCACGCGCACCGGTTCGCCGTCGCGCAGGCCGTTCACGATGCGCGTGAAGGTGGCGCCGTAGTCGCGCGACACGAAGATGTGCGGCGTGGGATCACCGAGACGATCCTTGCGGAACGACACGTAGAGGGTCCCCGGGTCGTGTGGCGACACGGCGATCTCGTTCACGAGCCCGTCGCCCCACGCTGCCGGTGTGACGTTCGTCCACGTCTTGCCACCGTCGCGCGTGCGCTGAACGAGGCCGTCGTCGGTGCCCACGTACATCGTGTTGGCATCATGCGGCGACTCCTCGATGACCACGATCGTGGCGTACACCTCGCCGCCGGCACCCTCGTTGGTGATGGGGCCGCCGCCCCATCCCTGGCGCGACTTGTCGTTGCGCGTGAGATCGCCGGAGATGGGCGTCCAGTTCTGGCCACGATTGGTGGTCCGGAAGAGCACGTTGCCGCCGTGGTACACGACCTTGTCGTCATGCTGCGACACCTCGATCGGCGCCGTCCAGTTGAAGCGGTACTTCGTCTTGTCGGTCGGCTCGGTGAGGTTCATCTCGGGCCACGGCATGATGGTGCGCGTGAGTCCCGTCTGCGCATCCATCTCGTCGATGAGCCCCTGATAGCAGCCGCCGTAGATGTAGCGCGGGTTCTTCGCACTCACGCCCATGTTGGCGCTTTCGCACCCCGGGCCCTCGGTCCAATCGCGGATGCCGATCGCCCCACCATCACTGCGCGACGTGATGATCACGCTCGAGTTGTCCTGCTGCCCGCCGTAGAGCTTGTACGGGAAGTCGTCGTCCACCGCCACGTGGTAGAACTGCGAGGTGGGCTGGTTGTCCTGCGTGCTCCAGCTCTTGCCCCCATTGAGGGAGATCGACGCACCACCATCGTTGGCGTTGATCAGGTAGCGTGAATCCTTCGGGTTGATCCACACGCCGTGATTGTCACCATGCGTGGCGGGATTCACCGAGAAGGTACGCCCGCCATCGATGCTCTTGAGCAGCGGCGCGTTGCTCACCCAGACCACGTCGGCATTGGCGGGATCGGCGGTGATGTTCATGTAGTACCACGAGCGCGTCTGGATGAGACGGTCACCGCTCATCAGGCGCCACGACTTGCCGGCGTCGTCGCTGCGATACAGGCCGCCATTCTCCGCTTCCACGATCGCGTACACGCGATCCGGATTGGCGGGCGAGACCGACACGCCGATCTTGCCCATGAGCTTGGGCAGCCCCTCGGCCAGGCGCGTCCAGCTGTCGCCGCCATCGGTGCTCTTCCAGAGGCCGCTGCCCGCGCCGCCGGAACGCACCGTCCAGGGCATGCGCTGATGATCCCAGAAGGCGGCGTACAGGATGCGCGGATTGGTGGCATCCATGCTGAGGTCGGCCGCGCCGCTCGTGGCGTTCACCCCCTTGAGCAGCTGCGTCCACGTCTTGCCGCCGTCGGTCGTGCGGTAGATGCCGCGGTCGGCCGTGCCCTTCCAGCGATCACCCTGCACCGCCACGTAGACCACGTCGGGGTTGTTGGGATGCACACGCACGGCGCTGATCTGCCGCGAGCTTTCGAGGCCGATGCGCGTCCAGGTCCGCCCCTGATCGGTGCTCTTGTACATGCCGTCGCCGTAGGTGGACGATTGCCCGCGAATGGCATGCTCACCGGTGCCCACGTAGATCACGTTCTCGTCGCTCGGCGCGACGGCGATCGCGCCGATCGACCCCGAGCGGAAGAAGCCGTCGGAGATGTTGCGCCACGACAGCCCCGCATCGTCGGTGCGCCACAGTCCTCCCCCCGTGTACCCGGCGAAATACGTCATGGGGTTCGACGGTAGTCCGGCCACCGCCACGGAACGTCCACCACGCCACGGCCCCACATTGCGCCAGGACAGGCTGGTGAAGGTGGTCGAGTCGAAGGTCGACATGGCGCTGATTGACGCGCCCTTCACGGCCGTGGCCGTACTCTGCGCATGCAGCATGGCGCCGGACAGGCCGCCGGGGAGAGACAACGGGAGCGAAAGCGCGAGGGCCAGGGTGACCGGGCGCGTAGCGCGCGGCAAGCGACGTCGGGACATCGGGTCGGACTCCTGAAGTTCGGGAGGGGCTGGGGATACGTCCAAAGCTACCATTTTCACCGCAATGGAGTCATCATCGGCCCGATGCCTCGCGATCGGGTCGTGACCCCCTTCCGCTACCGCCGTGAGGCGGACTTCACCGCCTTCCGGCTGGGACGGGCGGTGCTGGGCTATCTGACGCTGATGGTGGCCATCATCACGCTCGCCCCCTTTCGCTTCGCCCTCACGCCTCAGCACGGGCTGACCACCATTTGGACGTGGCAGGATCTCGTCATGAACGTGGTCATGTTCGTACCGTTCGGTTTCGTGTTCCAGCTCACACGACCACGCGGCTCGCCGGTGGGGTGGTGGCGCGTCCTGCTGCTGGGGGCCGGTGTGAGCGGGGCCATCGAGGCACTGCAGCTCTTCTCGCCCACGCGCTACAGCTCGCTGCTCGACCTCGCGACCAATACCGCGGGCGCACTGCTTGGCGCCGCACTCTTCGCCAAGCTTTCGCGGCGGGTACGCGGCGACGTGGCGGTGCAGTCCCTGGCGCTCGAGTTGCCGCTCATGGGACTCGTGTACCTGCTCGTGCCGCTCTGCTGGCTGATCGGACTTGGCAGCGAAGCGGAGTCACGACGACTGCTGGTGCTGGCCCCTGCCCTGATTGCCGGTGCCGTACTCGGTACCGTGCACGCCGCGTATGTGGCACCGGCGCACGGCGATGGGCGTGACGTCCCATGGCTGCTGTTCACGAGTGTGGGGTGGACGATCGTGGCGATCGTGCCGGGAACCCGCGGCGACTGGTGGCTGGTGGTGCAGTGTCTGGCGCTCACGATCTCTGCCGCCCTGCTGCGCGGCATCGCCACGAGGCGTCTGCTGCACGAGGGGCGCGCTGGCCGCTTCGAGCTGCCGACGCTCAAGCTCGTGCTGCCGGTATACACGATCTATCTGTCACTCTCAGCGCTCTGGCCGCTCACCGATGCAGCGATCGCCTTTCGCGGCACCTGGGCGCTGGCCCTCGAGGGGCAGGCGCTGAGCCAGCCGTTCGTGTACCGCGCCCTCGAACAGGTGGCCGCCTTCACCCTGGTGGGCTACATGGGCGCCGAATTCTACGGACGCGACCCGCGCCCGCTCTCGCAGACGCTGCCGCGCCTCGTGGCGTGGACGCTCGTGGCTTCACTGCTGCTACAGCTCGCGCGCGGCTTCCACGAGCAGCATGCGGCGAGCGGGGTGCTGTTCGTCTTCACGCAGGTCGCTGCCGCCTTCGGCCACTGGCTGTACCTGCTGCAGCGGGATCACATCCGCGCGCTGGTGAAGCGGAGGACGCTGTTGGAGTCGTTCCGACGGGCTGCGGGGGTAAGGTAGCGCGCCTGCGGCGCGCGTTTTGGTTGACAAGGGAGGGAGCAGGGAGAAGGACATCAGGAAGAAGGGCGAAGCAACTTCCTCCTTCCTCCTGACCGCCTTCCTCCTGCTCCCTCCCTTGTCACCCGTATCGACTGAGGCGCAGCCTCAGTCGAGCTCCACTTCCACCTCCACCTCCGCATCCGCCTCGATCTCCACGAGGTACTCCTCTCCGATCAGCGACGCCTGCACCATCGTGTTGGCGGGGAGGATGTGACCGAAGCGCTCGCCGTGCGCGCGGGCGATCGGCTCCCACTGCGACACGTCGGACACGAACACGCGCGTCCGCACCACCTGCTCAAGCGACCCGCCGAGGGACTGCAAGGCGCCGGCGATCTTGTCGATGCAGAAGTGCGTCTGGGCGGCCGGGTCGTTACCGCCGATGGCTCGACTGCCGTGCGTGGCGGTCGTGCCCGACACGTGAATGCGGTTGCCCTTGCGCACGGCGCGGCTGTAGCCGGCCATCGGCTCCCACACCGTGCCGCTCAGCGCGAGCGTGCGTCCGTCGCTGCCGGGCCGTGTGCTGAACGGAGCAGGGAAGCCGGAGAGGTGATGCGACAAGTCACCGCTCGCCGTGAGGAACGGCGGCGTCCGGTACTCGTCGCCGCAGTCGCCGGGAATGGGCAGCAGCGCGTCCTGCGCGTCGGCAATGGCCGCCCGGTCGTCGTCGTCGAGGGAGAAAGCGAACATGCGCGCCGTGTCGGCCACGTGGGCCGAATGGCTGAGGCGTGCCCCCACGATCACGCCGGCCACGCCGGGCTGATCGAGCACCCACCGACTGGCCACCGTGGCGATCGGCACGCCGTGTTTGGTCGCCACTGCATGCAACGCCCGCAGCACCCCCTGAAACGGTGCCCAGCCACCGGCTGTGCGAATGAAACGGCCATACTTCATCTGCGACCAGGTATCGAGCCGCTCCCAGTCCGGCTCGGGCGCGCCGAGCCACTTTTCACTCAGGAAACCGCCCAGCACGGTGCCGTAACAGAGCAACCCCACCCCGTGGGCGGCCGCGTACGGACCAAGGCGCGTGGTAAAGCGCCGATCGATCACGCTCCCGCTGATCTGATTGCTCACCACCCCGATACCGCTCGCGATCGCCACCCGCAGATGCGCGGTGTCGAAGTTGGTGACGCCGATGGCGCGGATGCGGCCCGCATCGCGCTCGGCTTCGAGCAGCCACATCGCATCGAGCCAGCGCGGATCGGCGAAGGTCCACGCATGGAACTGGAGCAGGTCGATCACCTCGGTCTGCAACCGCGAGCAGGCACGATCCACGGCCGCGCGCACGTCGTGGGCCGACACCGGCCCGGGCTCCGGCACCCACTTGGTGAGCCGCTGTACCGGTCCACCCGGTCGCACCGACGTCGCAAAGCGCCCTGCCACCACCTCGGCCGATCCGTAGTGATCCGCCATGTCGAACGTCGTGAGCCCCGCGTCCACGTACGGCGCCATCGCGGCGGCGGCCGCGTCGAGGTCGAGCGTTCGGCCGTCACGCTCCATGTCGGCGATCTGCCAGAGCCCCGTGAGCACGCGCGAGATCTCGAGGCCGGGGGCGAGTTGAATACGGGGGATACCCATCGAGGGATGAGGAAGTGGGTTGGTTGAATGGCAGGCAGCAGGCGGAAGGAAGTCAGGAAGAAGGAAGAAGCGGCCCGCGCACCGGTTGCTTCCCCCTTCCTCCTGACCTTTCCCTCCTGCTCCCTCCCTTGTCACAAAGCGCGCGCCGCAGGCGCGCGACACCTTACTCCGGCGGCAGCACCGCCGTAATCGCCTGCAGGTCGCGCCCTGACGCCGCCAGCTTGCGCGTCTCACGCCAGTACACGAGCGTGCCGATCGTCATCACGACACCCCACACCAGCGTGGAGCGCGCGTACCACCCCGCCACGTCAGCGGTGAGGTCGCGCCAGCTGTGCACCACCAGCAGCGCGAGCAGCGTGACCAGCGCCAGCACGGCGACCAGCACCTGCGCCCATCGCGCCGTGATCACGCGCACATCGCGGGCAATGGCCGGATTGTGCGACGGCAACCGCAGCACCGACAGCGCCATGATCACGAAGTTCACCAGCATGGCCGTCACCAGGATATCCACGCCGAGGAAAAAGTCACCGGCGAAGTGGCCGCCAAGAATCCCCAGCGTGGAAAGGATCGCCGAGGCGAACAGCGCGGTGCGTGGGGTCCCGTTGACCGGATCGACCTGCGCGATCTGCCGGGGAAACACCCCGTCCTCGGCCCAGGCGAAGCAGAGGCGCGACACGCCGAGGAGCATCCCCGGCAGGTCCTTGATGAGTGCGAGTGCCGCGCCCGACATCATGAGCACCCCGATGGCCGGACTCACGAGGGCGGTGAGCAGGCCGGGCGCCGTCACGTCTCCCACCCGGCTGGCGGCGGCCACGTACTGCCAGGGAACGGCTCGGTAGACGGCGCCGGTGAAGGCGAAGTAGAAGATCCCCACCACGCCGATCGCCAGGCCGATCGCCATCGGCAGCGTGCGCGACGGATTCTTCGCCTCGCCGCCCGCCTGAGCGATCACGTCGAAGCCGATGAAACTCGAAAAGAGCACCGCAGCCGCCGGGGGCACCACACGCCAGAAATCACCCGGCGTCCCGGCGAGCATGGCTGTTTCGCCTCGGGTGGCCAGCAACGCCTCGTAGTCGGCCGCCGTGTGCGTGAAGCCCGTGAGGATCACCAGGCCGCTGCACACGAACACCAGCGCGACCAGTGGCACGAGGGTACGGGTCACCGCCTTCACGCCGCGGAGGTTGACCAGCACGAAGGTCCAGAGGAACCCGAGGGCGAGGGCCAGCCGCACCAGTCGCTGGTCGAGCACGGCCGCCACGTCGGTCCACTGCGCCGCTGTGGCGGTGTCCCGCAGGAACGGCGGAATCACGTACGACACCACACCGATCGCGATGCAGAGACCGAACCACTGCGAAAAGCTCGCCAGGAAGCCCGTGTAGGGTCCGATGGCCCGGCTGGCGTACACATAGGAGCCGCCGGCTCGGGGCATGGCGCTCCCCAGCATGGCGTAGCAGAGCGCCGCCAGGACCGCCGGCACGGCGGCGATGGCGTACGCGGTCAGCACCCAGGGGCCGATCCCCGGCACCGTGCGCTGCAGCGCAAAAGGGACGATGTTGATGCCGGCACCCACCATGGACCCGATGCCCGCGGCGGCCAGCCCGAGCAGCCCCAGCTCCCGGCGCAAGGCAGGGCGTGATCCTGTCCCGCCGGAAACGGGACCTCCGTCCGATATTGAGGCTCTGGTCATGGCAGGTATGATACAGCCGGACCCAAAGATTGCTTTTCCGGTATCCACGCCGGAACGACTTACTTCACCCACTCCGTGACTGGCCCCATTGATCCGAGCGCCGCTCGCGCGGCGCGCCTGCTCGTCGTCGACGATGACCCCACCACCCGAACCCTCCTGCAGCAGGTACTGCAGGGCGACGGGTACGAGGTCGTGGCCGTGGGGAGCGGTGAGGAGGCGCTGCTGCACTTCCAGAGTGGGGCGCCCGATCTCGTGCTGCTCGACGTGATGATGCCCGGCATCGACGGCTTCACCACCTGCGAGCGGATGCGTGCCCTCGATCCGCACCTCGATACGCCGATCGTGATGCTCACGGCCGCCGACGACTACACGGCCATCGACAAGGCCTTTGCCGCGCGCGCCACCGACTTCATCGTGAAGCCGTTTCAGTGGCGCCTGCTGCTGCAGCGTGTACGCTATGCGCTGCGCAGCGGACGGCTCAACCGGGAGGTGCGGCTGAGCAGAATGCGGCAGGCTACCGCACGCCGGCTGGCCCGTCTCACCTTCTTCCAGTGGGACCTCGACGCCGACCAGATCACCTGGACCGATGCGTCACTCCCCATCGTGGGCGTGATCATCATGGCGCCGTCGCGCCTCGACGCGCTGGTGGACATCGCCCATGACGACGACCGCCAGCGCGTGGACGCCGCCATTCGCCGCACGCGCGTGTACGGTGAACCGCTGGACGTCGAGGTGCGGGTGCTCGCTGAAGGACAGGAGTACATCGTCCGCGTCGTCGGGCAGGCCGGTACGCTCGGCCCCGACCAGCGCGTGATTTCGGGAGCATTGCAGGACATCACCGACCAGCGACGCACCGAGCAGTTGGCGGCAGCGGCGCAGCGCACCACCTGAGCCACGACACCGATGATCATCGATATCGACCGATCGGGTACCCTCGAGGGCTTCGAGGCTGTCCTGCAGCGGGTAGCGGCAGACCCTGAGGTGAGCACGCTGCTCATCCTCGCAGCCGATGCCAACGACCACCGTCCCGACAACACCGACGCCATCCTCGCGCGCGTGGGCAAGCCGCTGTATGGCGGCGTATTCCCCGCGCTCATCCACGGACGCGAGCACTTCACGAAGGGGACCATCGTGATCGGCTCCAAGCGGCCGGCGCATGCCACGGTGGTCGATGATCTCAGCGCCACCGCGGTGGACCTGCCCTCGCGGATTGCCAGCGCCGTGCGGGCCGATGCCACGGGCGCGCTGCTCTTCGTCTTCGTCGACGGGTTTGCCCGCCGTATTGCGGCGCTCGTGCGTGCCCTGTTCGAAGAGTTCGGCGTGGAGAACAACTTCATCGGCGGCGGCGCCGGGTCGCTCTCCATGCAGCAGAAACCCTGCCTCTTCACCAACGGCGGGATGCTGCAGGACGCCGGGATCATCCTGCAGCTCGACTGGCCGAGCGGCGTGGGTGTCTCGCACGGGTGGGAAATCATCAGCGAGCCCCTCAAGGTCACCGCTGCCGAAGGCACGATCATCAAGGAGCTCAACTACGAGCCGGCCATCACGGTGTACAAGCGCATCGTGGAGCCCGTCGCCGGTCGCACGGTGGAGGCGGAACACTTCTTCGACGTCTCCAAGGGGTTCCCGTTCGGCATCCGGAAAATCGGAAGTGAGGTGATCGTGCGCGATCCGCTCTTCCTCACACCGGAGGGGGCGCTCGTGTGCGTGGGCGAAGTCCCGGAGGGAGCGTTCGTACACGTGCTGCGTGGCGAGGCGGCACGCCTGATCGAGGCGGCGCGCGCGGCGAGTGAGCTCGCCACGGGGGCTTTCGACCGCACGCGTACACCGGCCTTCCGCTTCGTCATCGACTGCATCTCCCGCTCGCTGTTCCTCGAAGACCGCTTCGGTGAGGAACTCGCGGCGCTCGACGATGGCCTGCCCATGGTGGGGGCACTCACCCTCGGCGAGATCGCCAACAGCGGCCGGGAATTCCTCGAGTTCTACAACAAGACCGCCGTCGTGGGGCTCGTCGCAACGCACTAGCGTTGCGACCCGTCGCTCCCCCGCACGCACGCGCCCCGCATGCAACTCGCCCTCGAGACCCAGGTTCTCTACGAGCTGGCCCTCAGTATCGGTGACAGCGCAGAGCTGGCGCCGATGCTCCGGCACACCACGTCGGAGATGCTGCGCCTCACCAACAGCAACGGGGCGTTCGTGGTGCAGTTCGGGGCGGGGGCCAATGCCGGAAGCGAGGACGGCACCCCCACCGTGGCATGTCTGCTGCCACGCAATGTCGAGCGCCACACCGACTTCCGGGCCTTCACCACGGAGTGGCCGCACGAGGCGCTGTATCGCACCCTCCGTGAGCGGACCGAGCATCATCCTCTCACGATCGACCTGCCCGAGTGCGCAGCCCACGCATTTCTGCTGCCGGGCTTCGGGTTCCTCGTGCTCTTCCGCCGCCAGGGACGGCTCGCGGAGAACTTTCTCCGCGCCTTCGGTCCGCTCGCGCGGAAGCTGGGGCAAACGGCGCGTGCCTGCCTCGTGGAAGAAGAATTGCGGCGCCAGAGCTGGCGGCTCGAACTCGCCACCAGCTCGGCGCATATCGGCGTGTGGCAGTTCGACCCAGCCACGGGGCGGCAGCACTGGGACGCCGAGATGTACCGCCTGTTCGATGTGGATCCGGCGGAATTCACCGGCGGCCTCGACGACTTCATGTCGCGCGTGCACCCGGATGATCGCGCCAGAGTCGGCGTACTCATGGCCGACATCCTCGCCAAGGATGACACGTTCGACTTCGAATTCGGCATCGTCACCCGCACCGGCACGCGTCGCCAGCTCGCCTCGCGCGGCCGCGTACAGCGCGACGCGCAGGGAGCCGTCGTGACGGTGGTGGGCGTGAACGTGGACGTGACGGCGCGCAAGGAAACCGAGGATGCGCTGCGCCGTGCCCGCGACCTCGCCGAGGCCACCAATCAGGCCAAGAGCCACTTCATCGCCAACATGAGCCATGAGCTGCGGACCCCGCTCAATGGCGTCATCGGCATGACGGAGCTGGCCCTCGAGAGCGGCTTGAACGACACGCAGCGCGAGTACCTGCGCGTGGCCCGCTCTTCGGCCGACAGCCTGCTCACGATCCTCAACGACATCCTCGACTTCTCGAAGATCGATGCCGGCGAGATGCTCGTGGAGTCCATCCCCTTCAGCCTGCCCGTGGTGATCGGCGAGGCGCTCAAGAGCCTGTCCGTTCGCGCCCAGCAGAAGCAGCTCGAGCTGGTGCTCGATCTCCCGGCCGATCTGCCGGCGTTCAGCCTCGGTGATCCGGGACGCATTCGGCAGATCGTGCTCAACCTGTGCGACAACGCGCTCAAGTTCACGCAGCAGGGCGAGATCGTCGTACAGGTACGCGCCGAGCCGGTCGACAGCGATGATGTGGACCTGGTGAGTATCGAGGTGCGTGACTCCGGCATCGGGATCGCGCCCGAGAAGCTGGAGCAGATCTTCGACGCATTTCAGCAGGTCGACGCCACCATCACCCGGCGCTTCGGAGGGACCGGACTGGGGCTCAGCATCTCACGCCGCCTCGCGCAGCTCATGGGGGGACAGCTCACCGTGCAGAGCGCCCCCGGAAAGGGGAGCACCTTCACGCTGCTGCTGCCGCTGGCGCGCACGATCGTGGAAACCGAGGTGAGCGGTCCGCCCACACGCCGCTGGGAGGGACGCCGCGCGCTCATCGTCGACGATCACCAGCTCGGACGGACCACCGTGTCGCTCTGGATGCGCTACTGGGGGTTCACCACCGAGGAGGCGGCCGACGGTGCCGACGCGCTGCGACGCCTTCGCGAAACGCGCAGCCCCGAGCGCATGTTCGATGTCGTCGTACTCGACGCCATGATGCCGGAGCTGGACGGCTTCGACGTGGCCATGACGATTCTCGACGAGGCACTCCTGCCGCCGCAGCGGGTGGTGATGCTGTCGTCGGGAGGGCGTCGCGGTGATGCGGCGCGCTGCCGCGAAGTGGGCATCGCCGGGTTTCTCACCAAACCGGCCTTGCCATCCGAAATGCGCGAAATGCTGAGCCGTGTCTTCGATGCGCGGCTCACACCGCCCAACGGCACGGAGCTCATCACGCGCCACATGCTGAAGGAGCGGCCACGCGCCCGGCGCGTCCTGCTCGTGGAAGACAACCTCGTCAATCAGGCCGTCGCCCAGGGTATGCTGATGAATCTGGGCTATGAAGTCGTGATCGCCGGCAACGGCGAAGAAGCGCTCTCCCGCATGCAAGACGAGCAGTTCGACGTGGTGTTCATGGACATGCAGATGCCGGTGTTGGACGGCGTGGAGGCCACTCGCGAAATCCGGAAACGAGAAGGCAGCGGCCCTCGCACCCCGATCGTGGCGATGACCGCCAACGCCATGCCCGAGGAGAAGGAGCTCTGCTTCGCCGCCGGCATGGACGAACATCTGGCGAAGCCGGTTCGTCTCGCAACGCTGCAGGATGTCCTGCAGCGCTTCGCCCCGCGCTGATCACACGGCGCCTTGAGCGGCGCCCCGAGCGGCGCCAGGAGCGCGAGACGCGCAGGCGTCAGAGCGCCGCGAAGGCAGCGAGTGTAGACGTGGCGATCATGGGCAGGCGTTCGCACGCCGTCGCAATGCGTGCCGCGTCCTGATCTCTGGCGGCGTGTTCGAGCACGGTCACTTCCGCCAGGAGCGCTCGCGCCCCCACGGCCCCCGAGGCGCCCTTGAGCCGGTGCGCGAGCGCACGCAGCGCCTCGTGATCGTCGGCCGCCTGCAGCGCCGGTAGCTCGTGTAAGGCCTCCCGGAGCTGACCGGTGAAGGTATCGAGCACACTCGTCAGCCCCGCACCCAGCACGAGGCGCAGTTCGGCAATGACCGTGGGATCCACCAACGCATCGTGGTCGCGCATCGGCGCAATGTGCGTCGGTAGCGCACCCCGGACAAGCGCCACATACTGGCGTGGCATGTATTCGTGCAGCAGCTTCGGGGCATGATGCCATCATTCCAGATTTTTTCCACGACGATGCGCCGACTCGTCGGCACCGTCGCACTCGGTGCGACGGCCATGGCCGTCCCCCACGTGGCGGGCGGCCAGTCGGCGGCAACGCCCACCTACGGGCAGCTGCTCTCGCTGTTCACCACCTGGCGCACCTTCGAAGAGGCGCCCCGCGTGCAAGGAGCACCGGACTATACGCCGGCCACGAACGCACGACGGCTCGTCGAGCTGCGCTCGCTCCAGCAGCGCCTCGCTGCCATCGACACCACCGGCTGGCCGATCAGCCAGCAGGTGGACTGGCACCTCGTGCGCGCCGAAATGAACGGCATGCTGTATCACCTCACCGTATTGCAGCCGTTCGCACGCGATCCCGCCTACTACGCCTCCGTCCGCACCGACGAAAGCGATACCCCCGCCGAGGAAGGCCCCACCATTCACGGCGCGGTCCGCCTGTGGCACTATGGCATCTGGCCGCGGACGGCGCTCGACACGGTACGCGATCTCACGCGCGAGGAAGTGCAGCAGCTCACGACCGCGCTGCGCTCGGTGCCCCCGCTCCTCACGCAGGCGCGCGCCAACCTCGCCGACGCCAACGCGCGTGATCTCTGGGTGGGCGGTGTGCGCGCCTTCGAGGAACAGCATGAGGCACTGACCACCTTGCTCACGCGCGTGCGTCAACGGCACCCGCGCGAGTCCGCCCTCGCCACCGCCATCACGCAGGCCGCGACCGCCACCGAGGAGTTCACCCGCTGGCTGCAGGCGGAGGCGCCCAAGCGCACGGGTCCATCGGGCATCGGCAAGGAGCAATACACGTGGTACCTGCGCAATGTGCTGCTGGTACCGCTCACGTGGGATGAGGAAGTCACGATCCTCCGCCGCGAGCTCGCGCGCGCGCACGCCTCCCTGCGGCTCGAAGAGGCCCGCAACGCCGCGCTGCCGCCCATGAAGATCGCAGCCAACGCAGCGGAGTTCGCCGCGCTGCAGGACACCATGCTGCCGAAGTATCTGGGCTTCTGGCGCGACAAGCAGCTCATGACCATGGAACCCTGGATGGATCGCGCGCTGCGCGAACGGTTCATGGGCTTCTCTCCGGAACCCTCGCGCAACTTCTTCGCGCAGGCCACGCACCGCGATCCGCGCACGCTGTGGGCGCATCTGTTCCACTGGTGGGACAACATGCGCATTCGTGTGGCGCCGCACCCCAATCCCATTCGCCGTGAGCCGCTGCGCTACAACGTGTGGATGAGTCGTGCCGAAGGAATGGCCACCGTGATGGAAGAGTGGACCATGCACGCCGGCCTCTACGACGACAGTCCACGCTCACGCGAGATCGTGTGGGCCATGCTCGCGGCGCGCGCGGCACGCGGCCTCGGCAACCTGTATGCGCACAGCAACGAGCTCACGATGGAGGGAGCCGGTACCCTGCACGTGGACTGGACCCCCCGCGGCTGGATGCGCCGCGATCCGCTGCTCGGCTTCGAGCAGCATCTTTACCTGCGTCAGCCCGGGTACGGCGCGCAGTACGTGAGCGGGGGACGACTCATGGAAGAAACCATCGCCGAACGGGCCAGACAGCTGGGAAGCGCGTTCACCATGAAGCGTCTCTTCGACGAGGTGAACGGCGCCGGCATGATTCCGGTCTCGATGATCTATTGGGAACTCACGGGCGACGACCGCATGGTCCGCGAGCTCCGCGACGGTCAGGGACCGTTGCCCTTCCGCTGAGCCTCGGTGTCCGGATCACGACGATCGGGCGCTGCCTGATCATCGTGATCCGGACCGTACCACACCTCGCCGTACAGCTGCGGACCACAGGTCTGACAGATGGCGTGACTGAATGTGGCATCGGAGTGCGTGGAGATGTACGACTCCACCGCCTGCCAGTAGCCGCGGTCGTCGCGCACCCGCTTGCAGCTGGCGCAGATCGGGATGAGACCGGTGAGGGTGCGCACCTCGGAGAGCGCCGTCCGCAGCTCGTCGTTCGTCTTGGCGAGTGCGTCTTCGCGCCGGCGTCCAAGCCGGTTGAAGCGCACCAGCTGCCATACGAGAGCGCCGCCCAACAGCAGGACCACCACGGCAAAGACCACGGCAAACCGCTGGTGCTCGATGACCTCGGCCTGCTCTCGCTGCGCCGCCACGAGACGGGCGTTCTCCGCCTGCTGCCGCTCGCGATCGACACGCGACTCTTCCGCTGCCAGTCGCTGAGCCGTGGCCTGATCGAAGATCGTGTCGCGCAGCGCTTTCGCCGCCCGCAGATAGTCCAGCGCCCGCTGACTGTTGCTCGCCTTCTCTTCGAGCAGCGAGAGGGCCTCGAGCGCTTCCAGCATGAGCACCCGCTGCGCCACCTGCCGCGACAGCGCGAGCGCACGCTCGAGTGCCGTGCGCGCCTCGCCACGATTGCCAAGCTCGAGGTGCGCCTCACCGATTGACGTCAGGGCGCGTGCCTCGGCGCGCACGCTCCCCCGACGCGCTCCCGCCAGGCGTGCGGAATCGAGAATCGGCAAGGCCTCACGCGCGCGGCCTTCGCGCGTGAGGAGCAACCCGCGCGCAGCCGCGTTCAGCGACCAGCCACCGATCGAATCGGCGCGCGACACCGTCGGCTGACCCACGGCGTATGCGGATTCCGACAGGCGAATCGCCTCCCAGGCGAGACGGTAGTCCCCCATGTCCACATACAACAGCGCAAGACTGTTGGCGGCGTACCCCAGCGTGGGCGGATGGCCACTGGCCCGCGACACCGTGACCGCTTCGCGGAGAACCGCAGCGGCGCGTGGGTACTGCCGCCAGTCGTGAAAGGTCTTGCCGATGTTGGTGAGGATGCGCGCTTCGCCCCCCACATCCTGTGCCGCTCGACGCACGCGGAGCGCCTCTGTCCAGGCCACCAGCGCCGGTTCGTAGGTTCCCAACTGGTAGTACGCGGAACCCATACTGGTTTGTACGCGGGAGGCGCCCACGGTGTCGCCACGCTCGAGGCGCAGCTCGTAGGCGCGCTGCAGGTGCACCAGCGCACTGTCGTACCGGTTGGCCCGCAGCTGCTCGAGTCCCACGTCGGCGGAAAAGTCCGCCACCAGAGTCATCTGCCCTTCGGCCTGCGCCGCCGCCAGCGCCCGGCGGTAGATCGCCAGCGCCGAGTCGGGCATACCCTGCCGCTCGAACGCCGTGGCGAGCGCCTGCCACGCCTCGGCCCGTTCGACGAGGGGGGCGCGAGCGGACTCCCGTTCCAGAACCCGCGCCCGAAGGGTGCCGAGGGAGGCGCTGTCCGCCCGCCCGGCAGCAACGGAACGACCGCTCTGCGTCGGGAGCGTCCGCGCAGGAATCGCCAGCGCACACAGGGCGCACAGGACCGGCACCAGAGAGAGGAAGCGGCTGGTCACCTGGGACGAGTGGACAAGAGGGAGAGAGCTAAATCCGGATAGCTGGATGCCGGCACTGCACTGCTAAGCTACACCTGCCGATATTGAAGTGAGTTGGTCGGCTTTACCGTCCCCTGAATTCCCACCACAGCATCCCCGTTCATGTTCAACGACCTTTGCGATGACGCGCACGAAGCGCACTCGCTGAAGCAGATCCACCGTGTCATGATGGTCATCGGTGTCGTCTTCCTGACGTTCGGTGGCGTGGCCGTCAGCACCCGCCTCGGAGCCTCGATCCCGCCGGAGTCGGTGGCCTACGGCAGCCAGCAGGCGGAGCAGGACGCCGCCGTGTTCGGCGACTGAGTCGTCGCCAGCGAAACACGGCCCCCGGCGGATCGCGCCGGGGGCCGTTTTTTGTCCGTCGACTGCCGTCCGCCGCGGGAGCGACAGCCCACGCCCCCGGACACGCGCGGACGAGGACTCGCGTACCACCGGTTGCAGCTGGAACCGACGGCGCCGCAACTTGATCGGGCCCGCGCGTCCTGCACTTGGCCGACGCAATCGTCGGAATGGACACGGCCGCGCGCATCCCTTTGCACCTGAGTCCGCTTCCGGAAACGTTCATGTCTGCTCATGACGACGCCGATCCGGCGCTGCCATCGCTCACGCAGGCCGAGCGCCAGCGCTACGGGCGGCACCTGGTGCTGCCCACCGTGGGCGAGCCTGGCCAACGTCGCCTCAAGGCGGCACGGGTACTCATCGTGGGGGCCGGAGGACTGGGCTCACCCACGGCACTGTATCTGGCGGCCGCCGGCGTGGGAGCGATCGGGCTCGTAGACCACGATGTGGTGGACGCCACCAATCTGCAGCGTCAGCTGCTGCACGGCACCGCCGACGTGGGGCGCTCCAAGCTGGAGTCGGCGCGCGACCGACTGCATGGCGTCAACCCGCACGTGGCGCTCGAACTGCACGACACGTGGCTCACGGCCGCCAACGCGCTCGACATCATCGCGCGCTACGACGTGGTGATCGATGGCACCGACAACTTCGCCACGCGCTATCTGGTCAATGATGCCTGCGTGATGCTGCAGCGACCCAACGTGCACGGCGCCATTTTCCGCTTCGACGGACAAGCGTCGGTGTTCGCCACACCAGATGGCCCCTGCTACCGCTGCCTGTACCCCGAGCCCCCGCCGCCGGACATGGTGCCCAATTGCGCCGTGGGCGGCGTACTGGGTGTCCTGCCGGGGCTGGTGGGCACGGTCCAGGCGACCGAAGCGATCAAGATCATCCTTGGCATCGGCGACACGCTCGCCGGTCGCCTGCTGCTGATCGATGCGCTCAGCATGGAATTCCGGAGCATGCGCATTGCACGGAATCCGCAGTGCCCGGCGTGTGGCACGCGCACCATCACGCACCTCATCGATTACGACCAGTTCTGTGGGACGCCCCCACTGGGGCAGCGCACCGCGGAAGAGGTGCCGGAGATCACGCCGGATGCGCTGCTCGAATGGATGATCCGAGGCGTGGCCTTCGAACTGGTCGACGTGCGCGAGCCCGACGAAACCCGTAACGGCTACCTGAACGGCGCGCGTCTCATTCCGCTCGCCACACTGCCACAATCCGTGCACGCGTTGGACCGGGCGAAACCGGTGGTGGTGGTGTGCCGCAGCGGTATCCGCAGCGCCCGTGCCGCGAAGGCGCTGCTCGCCGAGGGATTCGAACAGGTCCTGTCGCTCGCCGGTGGCATGTTGCGCTGGGAGCAGGATGTCGGCGCGTAACCGAGGCAGCGGGCGGGCGACGCGCCCTTGGCTTACGAGGGAGAAGCCCCGCGCATCGTTCGGGAGCACCACGGGCTACATTGTTGCCCAATGTATACCGCGTGCCTCTCCTGCAATCGATCATTGGGCGGCAATGAGCTGGTCGAACGCTTCCCGGTAGGCCGGAAGCTGGCCTTCGACCAGACAGTCGGTCGCCTCTGGGTCGTCTGCGTGCACTGCGGACGCTGGAATCTCACGCCGCTCGAGGAGCGCTGGGAGGCCATCGAGCAGTGCGAGCGGCTCTTCCGCAGCACAGCGATGCGTGCGAGCACCGAGCACATCGGATTGGCCAAGCTCACCGAAGGGCTGCAGCTCGTGCGCGTGGGCAAGCCCAACAAACCCGAACTGGCGGCATGGCGGTACGGGGACCGACTGGTGAAGCGGCGCTACACGGCGCACATCGCGGGTGGGGCCATGGTCGCAGGCATGCTCGGCGTCTACCTGCTGGAGTACGCCAACCCGGCCCTGTACTCCGCCATTCCCGTCGCGGGCGTCATTCCGCATCTGCTCAATTACGGCAACCTGTACAACCTGTTCTTCAGACCGGTCGCCACGCTGCCTGCAGGTGACGGGACCATGGTCACGCTGCGCGCCAAGGATACTGCAGATCTCAAGATCGAACCCGTCGGTGACGCCGGGTGGCGACTCAACATTCTCCACGGCAAGGGACGCAGCATACTCACGGGGCACGAGGCACAGCGTGTACTCGACCGCGTGGTGCGCCGCTGGAATGGTGGTGGCGGCAAGGCGGATACCATCGCTGAATCCGTCGCCGCGCTGGTCAACGCCGGCTCCGCCGAGCAGTTCATCAGGCAGTACGCCGAGCGCCATACGAGGTCGATGCCGGTTGATGTCCCGAAGCCGTTGCGGCTGGCGCTCGAGATGGCGCTGCACGAGGACACGGAACGCACGGCGCTCGAAGGGGATCTCGCGGCGCTGGAGGCCGCATGGCGTGAGGCCGAGGAGATCGCCGCGATCGCCGACCGCCTGCTCCTGCCGTCGTGGATCGGCGACCGCGTGCGCTCGCTGAAGCGCTGAATACGGCGTACGAGACGAGCGCTCGCACGTCACCGGCGCGTCACCACCCCCGCACCCCTTCGCGCACCGCCTCCACGAATGCCCGCGCCTCGGCGGTGGGCACGACCCCGCGGCGCCACACGGCCACGATCTCGCGCTGCAACGCGTGATCCACGAGAGACACGTAACTGCACTGCGGGGTGTTGTGCCGCGCGGCCGCCATGGCGGGCACGATCGACACCCCCACTTCGGCACCCACGAGCTCGAGCACGGTGGCCAGCTGCGCGCTGCGGCACACCACCGACGGCTGGACCTGCCGGCTCGAGCAGAACCCGGCCACCTGCTCCCCAAGGCAATGGGCAGGATCGAGCGTGACTGCCGGCGCGTCGTGCAGCTGCGCGAGGGTGATTCGTCCGGTGCGGGCAGCGGGGTGCGACGAGGGGACCGCCACCACGAGGGCATCGGCGCCCAGCAGCTCCGTTTCCAGGTGCTCGAAGCTGTACGGCAGGGCGGCGATCACCACATCGAGTGCCCCCTCGTGCAGGAGCCGGGCCAGCCCGGCGCTGTAGTCCTCGCGCAGATCCACGCGCGTGGTCGCGTGAACCGCGCGGAACCGACGCAGCGCGGCGGGCAACAGATACGGCGCCACCGTGGGAATGGCCCCCACCTGGAGCACGGTGCTGCCACGGCTCCCCTCACGCCGGACCGCCTCCTCGGTGGCGCGGAGCTCGTCGAGGATCCCCCGCGCCCGTGGGTAGAGCGCCCGTCCCGCCGCCGTCATGGTCACCCCACGACCGTGGCGCTCGAACAGCGTGGTCCCGAGCTGCTGCTCCAGGCGCTGGATTTGCACCGAGAGCGATGGCTGCGAGAGCCCCAGCTGCCCCGCGGCCCGGCTTTGGCTGCCGGCATCGGCCGTCTCGAGAAATGCGCGCAGTAATGTCGTATCCATATGAGATATAGTTAACACCTATGTCATTTATAGCGAGACCCCCATTGCTGCCTATACCGGGACCTCGTATCGTACGAAAGCTGTTTTCCTCTCAAAGCACCCCGAGAAGCCGGGCCCCACAGGGTCCGACGGCCGATTACCCACGACGCTCCGTTTGGAGAGAGAACGATGGAAGGACATTCCGCTGGAAACGGGGGCAAGTGCCCCGTGATGCACGGCGCGACCGCCACGACGACGGCCGGCCGCACGCCGATTGGCCGCACGAACCGCGACTGGTGGCCGAACGCCCTCAACGTGGGCATCCTCCGTCAGCACTCTTCGCTCTCGAACCCGCTCCCGGGCTACAAGTACGCGGAAGCGCTCAAGCAGCTCGACGTGGAGGCGCTGAAGGCCGACCTCGTGGCGCTCCAGACGGATTCGAAGGACTGGTGGCCGGCCGACTATGGCCACTACGGCCCCTTCTTCGTGCGCATGGCGTGGCACAGCGCCGGCACCTACCGCACGGCCGACGGCCGCGGCGGCGCCGGCAGCGGCACGCAGCGCTTCGCCCCGCTCAACAGCTGGCCCGACAACGGGAATCTCGACAAGGCCCGCCGCCTCCTGTGGCCGATCAAGCAGAAGTACGGCAACAAGATCTCCTGGGCCGACCTGTTCATCCTCGCCGCCGACATCGGCATGGAAACGATGGGCTTCAAGCCCTTCGGGTTCTCCTTCGGCCGTGAAGACGTGTGGGAGCCCGAGCAGGACATCTACTGGGGCAGCGAAGGCGAGTGGCTCGCCACGAGCGAGAAGGAAAACAGCCGCTACTCCGGCGATCGGGAGCTCGAGAACCCGCTCGCGGCCGTGCAGATGGGGCT
>CAZNZG010000013.1:0-30777 GCA_964577455.1 uncultured Gemmatimonas sp.
AGTGAGGAATGCAGATAGAGGTTGTGGGGCATCACCGTGGCCCCGAGAATGCCGATCGCGATGTAGAGCATCTCGGGGTTGGTGACGATCTCCCGGCTGGGCAGAAAGCCGCGCGCCACGGCGCCCACATCCGGGCGGGAAATGGCCAGCTCGAAGAGGAAGCAGCCGCCCACCACGGCGATCAGGGCGATCACCAGCGCTTCGAGCAAGCGGAACCCTTTGTTCTGCAGGTACAGCACGATCATCACGTCGAACGCGGTGATCGCGATACCTACGGGCAGAGAAATACCGAACAGCAGATTGAGCGCGATCGCGGTGCCGATCACCTCGGCCAGATCGCAGGCCGCGATGGCCAGCTCGCACAGCACCCACAGGATGAAGCCGGTGCGCGGCGCATAGTGGTCGCGACATGCCTGGGCGAGGTCGCGCCCGGTCACGATCCCCAGCTTGGAGGCGAGCCCCTGCAACAGCACCGCCATGAGGTTGGACAGCAGGATGACCGAGAGGAGCGCGTAGCCGAAGCGTGAGCCACCGGCCAGATCGGTCGCCCAGTTGCCCGGGTCCATGTATCCCACCGCCACCAGATACCCGGGGCCGGCGAACGCGAGCAGTTTGCGGAACCAGGTGCCCCCGTTCACGTCCACCGAGCGATGGACCTCCGCCAGCGACGGCGCGAGCCGTGCGCGGCGCCAGCCGGGCTCGTGCCCTTCCTGGTCGGCCTCGGTCGCCATTGGTTCAGTATTCGGTAATGCCATGCCACAAGTTTAGGTAGCGCTAAACTTTTGGGCAACCAGCGCCCGACCTCAATACGTCGAAAAGGTGGCAACGTACGTCGTATGACGTATCGTCCGGTCATCACGCCGTCCGTATCCTCATGAGAGCAGCCCTCTCTTTCCCGGACCGCTCATGCCCAGCCGATTTTCCGCCTCACGCCGCGTCGCCCGGAGCGCCTGCCTGCTGGCCGTGCTGCTCCCGGCGGCTGCCGAGGCGCAGGACTCCACCCGCACGGAGCGACGCATCCAGCCCCTCCCGGCGTTGGGGTCCGCTCCGGAAACGGGTCTTCAGCTTGGCCTGACGGTGCTCGCCGTGTTCGAATCACCCGCCGCGCGCCGTGCGCGCCCGGCGTCCCTGATCGCGACCGCCGTACGCAGCACCAAGGGGCAGACCCGCATCAGCGCCGAAGGGGAGCACTGGTCGGCCAACAACGCACGCCGCCTGCACGGCCTGCTGGCGTGGCAGAAATTCCCGCTCCCGTTCTACGGCATCGGCGGCAGCGCCCCCGAGAGGGCGCGGGAGCTCTACACGCCAACCGGTATCGAGGCGATCGCCACCGTGCAGCAGCGGCTGCGTGGCGCCTGGTATGCCCTCGCCACCGCGCGGTTGATCGACCAGCGCATCACCCACGACAGCGCGAGTGGAGCGCTCGCCACGACGTCGATCATGGGGCGCAGCGGCGGACGAGTGAGCGAGGTCACGACCGGGGTGCTGCGTGATTCGCGCGACGTCGTCTTCAACCCGCGCCGCGGAACGTTCGCTCAGTTCACCGTAACCGCCAGCCGCCCCGCCCTGGGATCGGACTTCTCGTATGGGCGCGTGCGTGCCGATGCGCGACGGTACCTTTCGCTTGGGGGCGAACACGTACTCGCCGCGCAGGCACTCGTGATCGGCACGACGGGCGAGGCACCATTCGATCAGCTGGCACTGGTGGGGGGCGGCGACATCCTGCGCGGATACACGCGTGGCCGCTACCGCGATGCGTGGCTGTCGGCGGCGCAGCTGGAGTATCGCACACCGCTCGTCCGTCGCGTGGGAGCGGTGCTCTTCGCGGGCGCCGGCACCATCGCCGCTGAGGCGGGCGCGCTGGTGGATGGCCCACTCCTGCCCACCTATGGCCTCGGGGTGCGCGCCGGCATCGATGCCCGCCAGCGCACTGCCGTGCGGATCGACTACGGTCGCGGCCGCGAAGGCGCCACTGGTCTCTACATCGGCTTCAATCAGGCGTTCTGAGCCATGTCGAATCCCATCGAGTCGTCCGCGTCATCCGCGGTACCAACCGCTGCCATGTCTACCCTCCCGTTCATCGGGCGTGATCGCGAGATCATGGCCATCCGTAGCGCGCGGGATACGGCGAGCGACGGTGCGGGACAGCTGCTACTCCTCTCCGGCGACGGCGGCGTGGGGAAAACCCGATTGCTGCACGAGGCGGCGCGTGAGGCGAGGAGCCGCGGCTGGCAGACCGCCGGTGGGCAGGCATATCCACTGGAAACCGCGATTCCCTATGCCGTCTTCGCCGATGCCCTCGGGCCCCTGTTGTCGGCGCTCGACTCCGGCGCCCTCATGCGACTGACGCGCGGTGATCGCGCGGTGCTGGCCGCGCTGGTACCGCAGGCCGCCGAGCGGAACGGCGCCGGCACTCTTTTCGCCGACGGCGTGACACCGGCAGAACAGCGCGTGCGCCTGCATGCGGCCATCGTCCAGCTGCTCGCCAGGTTGTCGGAGAAACAGCCGCTGCTGCTCGTCCTCGAGAACCTCCAGTGGGCCGATAGCACATCCGTGGAGTTGCTGCACTTCCTCGGTCGTCAGCTGGGCCCCCATCGACTGCTGCTCGTGGCGAGCTGGAACGAAACGGACCAGCCCCTCACGGCGGAACTGCGACTGGCGATCCGCTCACTGCGGGCCCTTGGTGCAGCCACGGACCTCCGGCTCGCGCCACTCACCGCACACGATGTGTGCACGGTCGTGGCGCGGCATTTCACCGTGGCCCCGGACATCGTCCAGGCCTTCGCCGATCGCCTGCACACTACGACGCGGGGAAATGCCTTCTTCGTGGAGCAGACGCTCCGTGAGCTCGTGGCGCGAGGCGATCTGCGCCAGCAGGGCGGGGTGTGGGTGGGATGGCACACCGACTCCGTCGTGCTGCCTCCCTCCGTCCGCGATGTACTCGATGCACGTCTGGCGCGCCTGTCACCGCCAGCCCGTCATGTGGCGGATGTCATGGCCGTCGCGGGAAGCAGCGCCACGCACGACCTCCTGCGCGCCCTCGCCCTCGATACGCTGCAGCTGAGTGACCAGACGCTCCGCGACGCGCTGCATGAGCTGCGCGATGCCGGGCTGGTGAGCGAACAGACCCAGGAGCTCGACATCACCTACGAGTTCACGCACCCGCTGCTGCAGCAGGCGCTGGTGCAGTCGGTCGGACTGGCGCGCGAGCGTGAACTGCATGCCACCATCGCGTTGACCATGGAGCGCCTGCATGGAAGCGCCGCCGAAGGCCACATGGAGGCGATTGCAGCGCATTGGCTGCGCACCGATCCGCGTGCGCACACGGCCGTCGCAGTGCGGTGGCTCACCGCCGCGGGGCGGGCGGCCCAACGACGTCTCGCGCGGCGGGAAGCCGCTGCGTCGCTGCGGGCCGCCCTCGATCGCACCGACCGTCACCCCGAGGCAGTACCCGTCGGGACCGCCAATGCCCTCGTGGATGAATTGGCCCGCATCTACCGGCGCCTCGCCGAGTATCACGAGGCGATCGCGATGTCGGAGCGACTGCGCGAGAGCGCGCGCGTGGCGGGGGATACGCTGGGGATCGCGATCACCGAGCGGCGCATCGGCCTGTCGCTGCAGGGGCTGGGACGCCGTGAGGAAGCGCTGCAGTACTTCGGCCGTGCCATCGAGGGCGCGGCCTCGATCGGTGACGATACCCTCGTGGTGCGCACCCGGCTCGCCAAGGCGGATTGCCTGCAGGCGCTGGGGCTCGTGGACGACGCCAAGCGTGAGGTGAACGAGGCGCTCGCCATCGCTGAACGGCTCGACCAGTTGCCGTTGCTCGCCCGTGCTCACCGCATGCTGCTCATGCTGCATCTCTGGACGGGACCGGCGCACCGGGCATGGACACATGCACGCAGTGCCGTGGCCCTCGCGGAGCGCAGCGGTGAGCGCAACCTCGCGTGGTCGGCACACTTTCTCGCGGCAGTGCTCGGTGGCCTCACCTCCAACACGGCAGCGCTCTCCACCCACCTCGCCGAAAGCATGCGGCTGGCGCAGGAGCTCGCCTCACCGCTGCTCGAACTGCGCACCATGGAGATCATGCTCGAGTACCGCGCCGGCATTGGCGAATGGGATCGTGCCATCGCCGACGGCGAGCGTGCACTCGTGCTGGGGCGTTCGCTCGATCAGACCACGCTGCTTGCGCGCATCGCGCATTGGGTGAGTGGCGTGTATATGCAGCGCGGCGATCTGAGTGCGGGCCAGCGACTCGTGCAGGAAGCCTGGGATGTCTCCGGCGCCGCCGCCGTTGACCTCTCCCGCCCATTCGAGGTGCACGGCGTCCTGCCGGCGTACGTGGCGCGCACGCGCTACCTGCACGCGGTGGGTGAACATCAGCAGGCCCTGGCGTATGGGCAAACGGCGCTCAGCATTGCCGACCGTACCGGCTACATCGCGTGGGCCGTGTATCGTCTGCTTCCGACCATGGCGAGTGCCGCCCTCGCCCTCGGCCAATGGGACACGCTCGCGCTGGTCCGTGCCCGCCTCAACGACGATGCCGCACAGCTGGCGCACCCCATCGGATCGGCCTGGGTACGGGTGATCGATGGCGAAGCGGCGCTCGCGGCCGGTCGCCACGATGAGGCAACCGAGCATCTGCAACGCGCGATCGCGTCGCTCGAAGCGATTCCCTATCCCTTCGATGCGGCAGAGACCCGTGTACGACTTGCCCGTGTACACCTCGCCAGTGGCGCCCGAGCCGACGCCATCCACGAAGCCCGCGAGGCGTTGACGATGCTCGAAAAACTGGGCGCCCGTCCGGCCGCGGAGAACGTACGCGGCCTCCTCCGGGAGCTCGGGGCCAGACTGCCGGCGGCGCACGGTCCGTCGCCGCTGACAGCGCTCACCTCACGTGAACTCGAGATCGTGAAGCTCGTCGCGCAGCGTCTGTCCAACAAGGAAATCGGTGCGCGCCTGGGAATCACCGCCCGGACAGCCGGCACGCACCTCGCCAACATCTACGACAAGCTCGAGGTGCGCGATCGTACCGCCTTGGGTGACCTCGCGCGCGAGCAGGGGCTGCACCGCTGACGGAGCCGTCGAAGCCGCTCCGTCAGCGTCCGGCATCCCCTCAGTTGCCGGCGGCGACGCCGTCGCGTCGGGGATCGGCCACCCCGATGCGCGTGCCATCCTTGCGCACGTACACGGCATGCACGCCACCGAAGGTGATGTCGGCGACCCGACTTACCGGACGGTAGCCGCGCGCCACGAGTGCCTGATACACCGACGGCGCGAACCCATTCTCGACCTCCACATCCTTCTGCGAAGCGGCGGTGTGGATACGCGGCGCGGCGATCGCCGTCCAGGGATCCTCACCGAAGGCCAGTGTCCGCAGCGTAACCTGCGTGATCGCCGGCTGGATGTACTGCGACCCTGCCGCGCCGATCACCAGACGCACCGCATTGCCCTGCAGGATGAGCGTGGGGGACATCGTGGTGTTGGCGTAGCGGTTGGGCCCCCGCGTGCGCGCGTCGAAGTTCGACGCCGATGAATTGAGCCAGAAGCCCTCGGTGTACACACCGGAGCCGAAGAGCACGCCGATCGTGGTGGTGGCCGACACGGCGCTGCCGTCGCCATCGACAACCGCCAGATGCGACGTGAAGCTCTGGCCGGCCTCGGTGTGCGGCGCGTTCTCGTCCTCACGCGGCCCCACCGTGCCGGCGCCTCCCGGCACCGTGGGATACGGATCATACGCGGCACAAGCCGACGGCGTGCTCGCCGTGTCGTGCGCCCACGCATCACCAGGGCGCACGGTATCGGGCAGCGCCCCGCCCACCAGTCCCGCGCGCTGCCGCGCGAACGTACCAGCCACCACGCCGCGGGCCGGCACCCGCATCGACAGCGGATCCCCACGCCAGCGTCCGGCGTCGGCGTTGGCGAGGCGCATGATGTCGGCCATCTTCACGACCGCCTCGGGGTGCGCCGTGAATCCCTTCGCATCGGTCACCCCGGAGAATTCCGCCATCTGCAGCATCTCGAGCACCGCAGACCCGCCCATCGGCGGCGGCGCGCCCAGCACCGTGTAGTCGCGCCAGCCGGTGCACAGCGGTCGCATGGCAGTGACCGGGTAGTTCTGCAGGTCGGTGGTGGAGATCAGACCGCCCATCGCCCGCACCTTGGCACTCATGCGCTCGGCGACGGCACCGCGGTAGAACGCCTCGCGACCACCGTCCTGAATGCGTTGCAGGGTGACCGCAAGTTCCGGCTGCACCAGTCGCTCGCCCGGGCGCAACGCCTCGCCACGCGGCATGAAGCGCGCCATGGCCAGCGAATCGGCCTGCATCTTGGCACGCGACGAGGCGATTGTCCGCGCGAGCAGCGGCGACACCACGAAACCGTCGCGCGCCAGACGAATGGCCGGTGCCATGACCTGTGCACGCGAGAGCTTCCCCCACTTGCCGTGCGCGTCGAGCAGCCCGGCCACCATCCCTGGCGTGGCGGCAGCGCGTCCCGGCGCACGCGCCGTGTCGGGCATCCCCCAGGCGGGATCCTCTCCGGAGCGGGGATAGAAGGACAGATGCTCCACGCGTCGCGTCTTCGCATCGTAGAAGGTCATCGCACCGCCACCACCCAGTCCCGTCTGCGACACGTCGGTTACCGACAGGGCGAATGCCGTGGCCACGAACGCATCGACGGCATTCCCGCCGAGTGCCATGACTTCGGCGCCGGCCGCAGCGGCGTCCGGATGGGAGGCGGCGACCATGCCACGACGCCCCTCCACCCGCTTGCCGGCCATCGGCGACTCCGGTGCGGTGCGCGCGGGAGGACTACACGCGCCGGCAACGACCCCGAGTACTGCGGCCACGGCGATCGGACGGAGACGAACACGAACTGCAGTCACGGGCAACTCCTCTCTGACGGGACAGCCGCGGTGGGCGACGCGGACAGGGGCAGGGCTACACGTCCAGCAGCGACAGCAGTTGCTGCACGATGCGTTCGGTGAGCCCCCAGACGATATGCTCGTCCACGCGGAAACCGGGAAAGTGGGCGCGAGCACCGTTGATGGTCATCACGTGTTCGGCCCGCGTATCCTCATGACGCAATACGGCCAGCGGCACCCAGAACGTTGCCGCCACTTCCTCGTTGGGCACGAATGTCACGTCGGGCGCCACGACCGCCACGAACGGACGAATGATGATCGGCGGCAGCATGGGACTGCGGGGCGCCAGATCGTCGAGACGCCCCAGCACGCGGCCGTCGCGCAGATCGAGCGCCAACTCCTCGAGCGTCTCGCGCACCGCCGTATGCAGCAGGTCCTCATCGTCCGGGTCATGGCGGCCTCCAGGGAACGCCATGTGCCCACTCCAGGGATCGCCCTCGTGCTCGGCCCGCTTGATGAAGAGCAGTTCGGCTTCGCCGTCCACCACACGCACGACCGCCGCCACCGCCGCCAGCCGGCCCTCGTGCTGCACCGTGGCATCGACGGGGACACGGGTGGCCAGCACGTCGACGAGGCGCGCCACGGTGGGATGCTGCATCGACTGCACCACCATCCGCCGACCCCTCAGCCGGCGACCTCGCCGCCCGAAGCGACCCAGTCACGGAAGCCGCCCGCCATCGAGGCCACGTTGCCGTAGCCCATTTCCATGAGCGTGCGCGCCGCGAGCGCCGAACGATTGCCGCTGGCGCACATGAGCACCACTCTGGCATCGCGCGGCACCTTCGATTCGATCTGGCTCTCGAGCACACCGCGACCGATGTACTCCGCGGGCGAGGCATGACCGAGCGCCCACTCGTTCTGCTCACGGATGTCGATCAGCACGAGTGACTCGCCACGTGCAAGGGCATCCTGCACTTCGCGCGCCGTCACTTCGGTGATGGCGGCCTTGGCTTCGGCGATCAGCTGCTGAGCGGTCTTCATAAGCATCTCGTGGATTGAAGAGGAATCGGAGTGAAGCGGACGAGCGGCGTACGTCATGGTGCAGCGGTCGCGTCGCGATGCACCTGCAAGGTGCGGGCGTCCGCATCCAGCGTGGCGAGCGCACCGAACGGGAGCGTCCACTGCCGTTCGATATGGCCGACCGGAATGCCGAGCAGCGCGGGTACGTCGAGGGCAGTGGCGACTTCAGCGATCACGGCGTGCAATGTGCGCTGGCCGTCTTCGGTCGTGTCGGGACAATCGGTAAACTGCCCGATCGCGAGAGCGCGGCACCCCGCGAACGCATTGGCCAACTGCAACTGCACGAGCATGCGATCGAGCCGGTACGTGGCCTCGTTGATGTCCTCGAGGACCACGATGGCATCGGTGAAGTCGAAGGCCCACGGCGTACCGCACAGGGAGGCGACGAGCGCAAGGTTCCCCCCTGCGAGCCGCCCGGTGGCGGTGCCCCCGCGAAGGCACTGCGCGTCGGGGGCACACAACAGGGGGGCCGCCCCATCCTGCACGGTCTCGACGAGGGACGCACGGGAAAACGCACTGAGCGGTGAGCGCGCCGTGGGCCCATGAAAGCTCACCAGTCCGGCGTGCTGCCACGCTGCATGGAGCGCCGTGATGTCGGAATAGCCAAGCAGCGCCTTTGGCCTCACGTGCGGCAGCAGTGCCTGCACGCGCGGGAGAAGCCGCGCGGCACCGTAGCCACCGCGAACGCACCAGATACCGTCCACTCGGTCGTCGGTGAGCGCCTGGATCAGGTCGTCGCCGCGTTGGGTATCGTCACCGGCGAAGTAGCCATGCCGCGCCAAGGCGTGCGTGCCCACGGTCACGGTCCACCCCAGTGATTCGGCCGTGGCCACGGCCCGCTCGAGCTCGTGTGGGCCGTTGAGCGGCCCCGAGGGGCACACCATCGCCACGTGCGCCCCGGGCGCCAGCCGAGGGGGCTCCCGCAACGGACGAAGCGATCGGAGGTCGGCGGACTTTGCGGGCATCCTGAAAAATACTGCCGTCGCCAAGGGGCGATCAGCTGGTGAGTCGAGCCGCCCGTGCGAGATACCCGTCGCGCATGCGCCCCGTGACCGGCCCCGCCACACCACGGCCTACCGTCCTGTCACCGATGCGGGTGATGGGGAGCACGAAGCTCGTCGCGCTGGTCATGAAGCATTCGTCGGCAGCGATGGCCTGCTCCACCGTGAACGCACGCTGCCGCACCGGCACGCCCGCTTCCTTCGCCACCTCCAGCACCACGTCGCGCGTGATGCCGGCCAGAATGTCGTGCGAGAGGGGGCGCGTATAGATCGCGCCGTCCCGCACCATCCACACGTTGCTCGATCCACCCTCGGTCACCAATCCGTCCTCGTGCATCATGGCTTCGAAGGCGCCGGCCTGGCGCGCGGCCTGCTTGGCCAGGACCTGGGCGAGCATCGACGTGCTCTTGATGTCGCACCGCTGCCAGCGAAGATCGGGAACGGGCTGCACCCGAATACCTGACGCGTTGGGATCGTCGCTCAGCTTCTTGGGGCGTGCATACGCGAATGCCGTAGGGTTGACCTGCGAGGGGAAGGGAAAGTCCCGCTCTGCCACCCCGCGGGTGACCTGCAGATACACCAAGCCCTCGCGGATCCCGTTGTCACTCGCGAGGCGCTGCATCATCTCCTCCAGCACCGCCGCATCGTAGGGCGCCGGCAATCCGATCTCGCGCATCGAGCGTTCGAGCCGCACGAGATGGCGATCCGCATCGAGCAGTCGGCCGTTGAAGACGGCCGCCACTTCGTACACGCCGTCGCCGAAGAGGAGACCGCGATCGAAGATGGAAACGTGCGCATGCTCTTCGGCGACATACGCGCCGTTCAGCCAGCAGGTACGATGGGACACGGAGGAATTGGCAGAAGGTCAGGAGCCGAACAGCACCAACCGGAGCAGGCCAACGGCGGCGCCCCCGAGGAGCACCCAGGCGACGCCGATCCGTGTGCGGAGCAGCACCGCACTGGCCACGAGCAAGATAGCCAGCGACCACGGCGTTGGCGCGATCCCTCGGCCCATCAGGAGGACTGCCGACGCCATCAGGGCAAGCGCGACGGCATTGACCGCGTCGAGCGCGTGCGACAACATCGGTGTCTCGCGCAGCCGACGTACGAACGGCGCGGTTACCGCCACGCCCACGAACGCGGGAAGAAAGATCCCCGCGGTGGCCGCCGCGGCCCCCGCATGGCCACCCAGGAGATACCCTACGAAGGTCGCCGCCGAGAAGACCGGCCCAGGCGTCACCTGCCCCACCGCGATCGCGTCCAGCAACTGCGGCTCGCTCAGCACGCCGAGCCGCGTCACGAACTCGCCGCGCAGAAAAGTGAGCAGCACGTAGCCGCTGCCGAACAGCACACTGCCGATCTTCGCGAAGCTCAGAAAAATGCCGGTACTGCTCAGTGCTCCCATGGTTGCCGCGCCGCCCGCGGGCAGGCTGGCCGCCATCATGGGGATCACACCATGTGCCGGCGGCGAGGACTCCCGCGCCTGGCGCGTTGTCATCCCCGCCATGGCAAGGGCCACCGCGACCGCACCGAGCAGGAGATACAACTCGGATACGCCGACGAGCACCCCCACGAATGCCACCGCGGCGAGGCCGGTGCCAAGGCGCGAGCGCACGAGGCTTCCGCGCAACCGCCAGACGGCCTGGACCACCACCGCCAGCACGGCCGGCTGCATGCCCTGCAGCATCGCCCCCACCTCCACACGCTGGCCGTACGCCACATAGCTCCACGCGATCCCCCACACGAGCAGAACGGCAGGCACGATGAAGCAAGTCCCAGCCACGACGAGCCCAGCCCACCCGGCGCGCTGATAGCCAAGGTGGATCGCCAGCTCCGTCGAATTGGGACCGGGAATGAGATTGGCCGCGCCCACCAGATCGGCGAACTGGTCACGAGTGACCCACCCTCGTCGCGTCACCAGTTCGTCTTCCATGGCTGCGACGTGCGCGGCCGGCCCGCCGAAGGCGGTGACGCCGAGGCGCGTGAATACCCGGGCCACTTCGGCGAGAGGCGATGGCGACGTCATGCCTGCAAGATGCGTAGGAACGATCCAACGCGCACGATCCTGGTGACACACGCTCGCGACACTTCGCACAATGTGCCGCCGTGCTTACCATCCGCGCTGCCGCTCACCTGCTGGCGAACGCTTCGTGCCTCGCCTCCCTGCGTCCCTTGGCCGCCCTCCTCGGCGCCACCGGCACGCCCCTGTCCGTTCCCACGGCGCTGTGCCGCACCATGGGACTCATCGGCCTGACCGGCCCCACCGCGCTCGTGCCCGGCTCAGGCGCGTTCCGCGTACTGCTCGCCGAACTGGAACCAGCCGCAGACGTGGGAGCGGACTCCGATGTGCGCGAGCGCACGCGCCGCGTGAGTGCCGCACTGCTGCGGTACGGTCCCGCACAATACTGGGTGGTCATTGCGACCGATCAGCGGCAGCTGTGCATCGCCACAGTGTCCCCGGGCGACGGTGGGCCGCGTCTGGCCGTGCTGCGCGTCGATCGCAGCCGCGTCCTCGATTCCGATGCCGAAACGCTGCGCGCCCTCGCCGGAATCACCGAGACGGATGACGTGCTGCGGCACGCGCGGCTCACCGATGTCCTGCGACGCGAAGCCCTCGGGCTCCGATTCTACCGCGCCCTCGAACAGGCCGTGGGTCGGCTCGCGGACTCTCTCCCGTCCACCCGCGCGTCGCGCAGCGAACGACGTGAGTTGGCGCTTCTGTGTGCCTCACGCTGCCTCTTCCTCGCCTTTCTCGAGGCCAAGGGCTGGATGGATGCACGTCGCGACTTCCTGCTGCATCACACCCTGCACGCGCTGGAAACGGGCGGGCACCTCCACGATCGCCTGCTCCGTCCCCTCTTCTTCGGCACGCTCAACACACCGGTCCGCAAGCGGGCCCCGGAGGCACGCCGGTTCGGGGCGGTGCCCTTTCTCAACGGCGGGCTGTTTTCACCAACCCCGCTCGAGCGGCGATACCGCACTCTGCGATTCGGCGACGACGCCATCACCGCCCTCGTTACGTCGGTGATCGATCGACATCGCTTCACCGCCCGCGAGGACTCCGACGCGTGGTCCGAAGCGGCCGTGGACCCCGAGATGCTCGGTCGCGCCTTCGAAGGGCTCATGGCGGCCGATGAACGACGCACCTCGGGCTCCTTCTACACCCCACCGCAGCTGGTCACCCACGCGGTGCAGCAGGCGTTCGCGGTGACGTTCGGCGAACAGTCCGAGTTGGCAGGACTCCTCGACACGAGGCAGCCAGACGCCGCCGCATCACTCAGCGACGCGCGCTGCGCATCGTTGCGCGCTCTACTCGGGGAGCATCGCGTGCTCGATCCGGCGTGCGGGTCCGGCGCCTTTCTCGTCCACGTGCTGGAACGTCTCGATGCGCTGTACACGCTGCTCAGGGACCCGCGCGACCCGCACACGCGCCGGCGCGCCATCCTCGCGCAATCCATTTTCGGGGTGGACCGAAACCCCATGGCCGTGTGGCTGTGCGAACTGCGATTGTGGCTGTCGGTGGTGATCGAATGTGCGGAAACGGAGATCGAGCGCATTCCGCCGCTTCCCAACCTCGATCACCACATCCGCGTTGGGGACTCGCTGAACGGTGGCGCCTTTGCCTTCGCGCCGCCCAGCGCGCGGACACTCACCAGACTGCGTGAGCGCTACACGCGCGCATCGGGTGGGCGAAAGCAGCGACTGGCCAGGTCACTGGACCGGGAAGAGCGGAACCGCGCCCTCGCCGAACTCGCGCGGCGGGCCGACGTGGTGGCCCGCGAACGGCACGCGCTGGTCATGTCGCTGCGCGGACGCGACTTGTTCGGTGAGCGGCGCCGTGCCCACCGCGGAGAGCGCGCGCGGCTGCTGGACCTGCGCACTGCGGCGCGCGCCCTGCGCTCCCAGCACCACGCGCTGCAGCTCGGCAGTGCCCTGCCGTTCCGGTTCGGCGCGATGTTCGCCGATGTGGCGGCCAGCGGTGGATTCACACTCATCGTGGGGAATCCGCCGTGGGTGCGGCCGCACGGGTTGCCGACGCACGAGCGTGAGCGGCTGCGGGCGGAGTTTCGCACCATGCGCGATGCGGCATGGCGACAGGGCGCCGTACGCGCGGGGGCCGGGCGCGGCTTCGCCACACAATCCGATCTGTCGGTGGCGTTCATCGAACGGAGTCTGCAGCTGCTCGCTCCCGGCGGCACCATGGCGCTTCTCGTTCCGGCGAAACTCTGGCGTACGCTGTCGGGCGGTGGCGTGCGGCGGCTGCTGCTGGAGCGCAGCACGCTGCGCGCCGTGCACGACTGGAGCGACGCGCCTGCTCTGTTTGACGCCGCCGCCTATCCCTCGCTCGTCGTGGCCAGCCGGCCGGCGTCACCAGACTCATCATCGCATCCCGACAAGACTCCGTCCGATAGCCCGGTCCGCATCGGCATCACCCGCCGGCGCACCGTCTGCTTCGAGCACCCCGCCCGACTGCTCTCGCTCGATCAGGAGATCGGGGCGCCATGGATCATGCTGCCGGAGGACGCCTTCGAGGCCTTCTCCGTCCTGCAGCAGGCCGGTCCGGCGCTGGCCTCCACCGCACTCGGGCGTCCGCTTCTGGGTGTGAAGTGCGGCTGCAACGCGGCGTTTCTCGTACAGGCCGTCGAGCATGACGACCATACGGCCACGGTATCGGCACTCGACGACAGTGCACGCCAAGGGGTCATCGAGCGCGCGCTGCTGCGTCCTGCCCTTCGTGGAGAATCGATCGGGAAGATCGGGAGTCGGAACGTGGGTGAAGGCCGCGACGCACATGGCACGATGCATCCGGCGGGCAGTGATCCGGCCGACCTCCGCATCGTCTGGACGCATGGTGCCGATGGCCGGCCGCTACGCACGTTGCCGCCCGCGACGGCCAGGTGGCTCGCCCAATGGCGACCACGCTTGCATGCGCGGCGCGATGCCCGCAGCGGACAACCCTGGTGGACGCTCTTTCGCACCGATGCCGGCAGTGTTGACACGCCACGCGTGGTCTGGGCCGACATCGGACGCCGACTGCGCAGCCAAGTGCTCGACACCGGTGATCCGACGGTTCCACTCAACAGCTGCTACGTCATGCGTGTCTCCTCCGTCGACGCAGCGTGGGCGCTGCACGCGTTGCTCTCCTCCACGGTGGCCATGGCATGGCTCGATGCGATCGCCGAGCCCGCTCGCGGCGGCTTTCGACGATATCTGGGCTGGACCGTCGCGGCGCTGCCCACCCCGCGCGACTGGGCGCTCGCGGTACGTCTCCTTGCCCCCCTCGGGCGGCGCGTCGCACGACCGGACCATGATCAGGCGCACCTCGATGTCGTCGTGCTTCGCGCATTCGGCGTGAGTCCCGACGCCGTCGCTCCCCTGCTCGCCTGGTACGACGCCGACGGGCCCCACGCACCTGTCCCCTCAGCGGAGCAAGACCGGAGATGACATTGCGCCACCTGCAGCGCACCATGGCCCGTGCCGTGCTCCCCGCGCCGGTTGACGCCACGGTCGGCAGCGTCTCCCTCCTTCCACATCAGCAACAGGCGGTCGCCCGTCTGCTGCGGGCACTCCGCTGGTACCGCGGGGCCCTCCTCGCCGACGACGTTGGCCTGGGGAAGACCTTTTCCGCACTTGCCGTGGCCACACGGTACCGGCACGTGCACGTGCTCGTCCCGGCAGGCCTGCTCGCCATGTGGCGCAGCGCGCTCATGCGTACCGGGCAGTCGCACGTGACGCTGCATTCGCTGCACGCCGCGTCACGGGGCGCCCCGGACCTCGGTCCAACCTCGCCCGATACGCTCGTGATCATCGATGAAGCGCACGCGCTTCGCAACGCCAACACGGCACGCTATCGCCACGTGGCCTCCGCGGTCGCGGGCAATCACGTGTTGCTGCTCTCGGCGACCCCGCTGCACAATGCTCCCCGGGATCTGTCCACGATCATCGGTCTCTTCCTCGGCGCACGCAGTCTCCGACTCCGCGAGGAGCAGCTCGCCCAGCTCGTCGTGCGGCGTGATGCGGGGCTTCTCGACGCGGGAGCCGTCACCCCGGAAGCCGTCACCACGGAAGCTGTCGACCCGGAAGCCGTCGACTCGGCGCCGGTGCCGGCGGACGCTCCCGTCTCCCCGCCGTACCTGACTTCCCGACCCATCGCGCGCAGGCACCGCGCGCTGATCATGCCGCAACATCGCGCCACCCTCGATGCCATCCTGGCGCTCCCCGCCCCCATGCCCGCCCGTGACGGCGCCGTGGCCACCGCGCTTATCAAGCTCGGACTGCTGCGCGCGTGGTGCTCCAGCGACGCCGCGCTTACGCACGCCATAATCCGGCGCATTCTGCGAACGGAAGCGTTACAGGCCGCGCTGCAGAGCGACAGACATCCCACGCAGCAGGAGCTGCGGGCATGGGCCGTCGGTGACGACCACATGCAGTTGGCCTTTCCGGAACTCATGGTGGCGCCCACCCCCACGATCGTGCCGCCGGTACAGGCCGTCGGTCAGCATCTCGAGGCGTTGCGCACCTTGCGCGCATTGCACAGCCAGACGAGCGATGCCGATCGACTGCGAACGGAGACGCTGCGCCGGATCAGGCGCGCCCACGCCGATACCCCGATCGTGGCGTTCTCTCAGTACACAAGGACGGTGCAGGCACTGTACCGCGCCCTCTCGGATATTGCCGGGGTCGGTATGATCGCCGGATCGACTGCTCGCATCGCGAGCGGGGCCGTCACCCGGACCGAACTGCTCGAGCATTTTGCGCCGCGCGCGCATGGTCGGCCGCCACCGCCATCGCATCAGGCCGTGAGACTGCTCCTCACCACCGACCTGCTCGCCGTGGGGGTGAACCTGCAGGATGCCGCCGTGGTGGTGCATCTCGATCTTCCGTGGACGGCGGCACTCGAGGCACAGCGCGTGGGGCGCATCGTTCGCATCGGCTCCAGTCATGCGGAGGTGCACGTGTATCGCCTTGCCGCAAGCACGCCACTGCGCCAGGCCCTTCGCACGGAACAACGCCTCGCCCGAAAGCTGCTGCTCACTCGGCGGCTCGTAGGCGGCGCGAGCCATGCGCCGCAGGTCGCACGGGCCAGTCGTGCGAGTGCCGCCGATGCGCAGAGCGCGTGGCTCGCCACCCTTACGCGCTGGGCATCGGGCACACCACCCCGACGGCAGAGCGATGCCTCGCCATCAGTGAACACCAGTGGCGCACGACAGCGCGTGTACCGGCGCTGCATCACGGTGGCGCTTCCCACGGAGCGGATCCCCCGTGTGTACCGTACGCATGACCCTGCTGGACCCATCGCACCGCTCCCCATGGGCGGCGCAATCGACGCCCTCGTTCTCGTGCACATCGGTACGCGTCACACGCTGCTGCGGATCGTTCGCACAAGGCGCGGGTGGTGCGTATCAATGCGCGCAGCGTGTCTGTCGGCTGTGGCCGGAGCCCTCGATGGCATCGTGAGTCAGACCGATGAGGCGGCGCCGCCTGTCTCCGTTCGGCCGCTTGCCCCACACGTGAGCGCTACACTTGCGCGCGTGGTGCGGCGCTGGCACGCCAGGCGGTCGGCGGCCGCGCTGGCGGGGCGCAGGACGACGGCAGACATCACCGATTCACTCACGGGCCAGCACCGTACCGCGTTGCAGTGGCTTCAGCGCGTCGTGACATCGTTGAGTACGATCGAGCGCGCGGCGTTGCGGCAGGAGATCGGTGCGGCGCGCGCGTGCATCGAGGGCGCACGTGGCGCCGCAGCTCTGGAGGCGCTGAGCCAATGGATGCGGGCCGTGCATCCAGGGAAGGGAGGTCCCCCCCGGCCGGTGGTCGATCAGCTCCGGCAGTGGCAGGCGTACGAGGTGCTCGTCCGTACAGCGGGTTCGTCGCCGGGTAGACCTGATGGCGCGACACCACCTCGTGCCGCACCAGGTTCGCTGCACTGCGTGATCGCGGCCGTGATCGCCATTACTGTTGAGGGATGACACGCCCAGCCCTGCTCTTCGACCTCGACGGCACCCTCATCGACTCCATCGGCCTCCTGCTCGAGTGCATGCAGTTCGCCTTTGCCGACCGGGAGCGTGCTCCCACGGTGCGTGAGTGGGTGGCCGGCATCGGCACCCCCTTGCGTACGCAACTGGCGGACTGGTGCGTGGATGCGCAGGATGTGGAAGCCATGGTCGGTCGCTACCGTGACTACCAGGACCTCCATCTCGAGCGTCTCACCACGCCGTTTCCGCATGTCGTGGAAACACTGCGCTGGGCCAGAGCGGAGGGGTACCCCACCGCCATCGTCACCAGCAAGGGCAAGGGGATGACCAAGCGGTCACTCGATCATGTGGGGCTTGGGGACAGTTTCGATGCGATCGTCACCTTCGAGGAGACGACGCGGCACAAACCGCTCCCCGATCCCGTGCTGCTGGCGCTGGACCGCCTGGGTGCGTCGCCTGCGCACGCACTGTTCGTGGGCGATTCCCCGCACGACATGCATGCAGGCCGAGCCGCCGGCGTGAAGACCGCCGCCGCACTGTGGGGGCCGTTTTCCCGGGACGAGCTGGCACCGGCCCACCCCACGTGGTGGATGACCAGCTTCGACGACCTGCCTTCGATCGTGCGAGAACTCGTGCAGGCACCAGAGCCGGAACCTGGAGCGTCGCGCTGACGTAGGGAGCGACGGCGCCGGAACCTTCCAGCGGGATTCAAACCCTCCGGCCCTTGGCCCCGTCCAATCGGGTGCCAAGTCCCCGGAGCCCCCTTTGCTGGCCGTGCGCGTGACCGATCCTGTGCTTCACCCCCGACTGTCGCCACCCGTATCCCACGCGCCAGCGCGGGGCGACGTGGCGGCGGCCGCCGGTGGCGACCGGCGGGCGTTCGAACGGGTCTATCGCAGGCACGTGGACCACGTGTACAGCCTGTGCCTCCGCATGCTCGGCGACCGCCCCCTCGCCGACGAGGTGACGCAGGACGTGTTCGTACGGGTATGGGAAAAACTCCCCGGCTTCCGGGGTGACGCGGCATTCTCCACCTGGCTGCACCGCGTGGCGGTGACCGTGATTCTCACACGTCGCAAGGTGACCGGCCTCCGGGAGCACCGCACGGCCGACGACGACGCCCTCGACATGGCCCCGGCGCGGCACGAGTCGGTGGGAGAGCGTCTCGATCTCGAAGGGGCCATCGCCCAGCTCCCTCGTGGGGCACGCCACGTGTTCATCCTGCACGATGTGCAGGGGTTCACGCACGAGGAAATCGGCGAACAGCTGGGCATCTCCTCTGGGGGCAGCAAAGCCCAGCTCCACCGCGCACGCATGCTGCTGCGTGCCGCGCTCAATCGATAGCCGCAGGATGGACACGATGACTTCCGCCCCTCCACTGCACGACGCCACCGCCGAGTGCGCCCGCTTCGAGGCGCAGCTGGGTGCGTGGATGGAACAGGAGCTCGACGGGCCCGCGCAGGCGTTCATGGTGCGCCATCGCATCACGTGTGGTTCGTGCGACGCCCTCGCGCGCGATCTCGAGGCACTCGTCGCCGATGCCGCCGCGCTCCCCTCCGTGTCGCCGTCACACGATCTGTGGCCGGCCATCGAGGCCCGCCTCGACACGACGGTCGTGTCCATCGGCAGTGCCCCGAGCCAGGTCGGTGCCGCGACACGTTCGATGCGTACGCTTTCCATGCGCTGGGCCGCCGTGGCCGCCACGCTGCTGGTGTCGGTCACCTCGCTCGTCACCTGGCAGGTCGCGCGCACACGCACGGCCGCGACAGCTCCCGACAGCCCCTTCCCCGCCACGCCGGTCCGCGATACTCCAGCCCCTGCGCTCCCACCGACGACAGCGGCAGGGACCGCTGCGGACCGCTCGGAGGTGCGCTTCGTGGCCGATGGCGGGGCGCCGGACGCCAGCACCACGTACGAGCGTGAGATCTCGGCACTCCGACGCATCGTCGACGAACGGTTCGGGGAACTCGACTCCACCACCGTGGCGGAGCTGCGTCGCAATCTCGACATCATCGATCGCGCGATCGCCGACAGCCGAGCGGCGCTGGCGAGCGACCCGCGCAACAGCGTGGGGGCGCGACAGCTCGATCGGGCCCTCGAGGCCAAGCTCGATCTCCTGCGGCGGGCGGCACTGCTCTGATGCAGCACGCCATGTCTCTCCGCCTGTGTGCGACCATCGGTTTGCTGGCCGTGACCCCAGCCATGCTCACCCCCTGCACACTCCACGCGCAATCGCGTGACACCACGGTGCGAGTGCCCGGCGGTGCCGTGGTCGACGTGACGGTGCGCAGTGGACGTCTCGTGGTGCGCGGGATCGACGGCATGACGGGGAGCGTACGGGCCGGCGGTGCCAACTACGAGCTGCGCAGCACCGGGGTCACACTCACGCTGCGTGGCGGTGACGATGCACCGTCCTCCCGATACGCGGCTGGCCGTCGCGACGATCAGCCACTCGAGCTCGACGTCCCGCGGGGCGTACGGCTCGTGGTGTCGAGCCTCTCGGCCAACGTGGAGGTGCGCGGCCTCACCGGCACCGTGGACGTGCGCTCCACCAGCGGTGACGTGCTGCTCGACCAGACGAGTGGCCGGGTGATCGTGCAGACCATTTCTGGGGATGTGCAGAGCACCGGTTCCGGCACGCTGCTGCGCGCCAATACCGTGAGCGGTGATCTCCGCATTCGGGAGGCCCGCGGCGAGCTCGAAGTGCACACCACCAGCGGTCAGGTGAGCGTGAGTGGCCGCGATATCACACGATTCATGGTCGAGTCGATGAGCGGCGATGTGCAATTCGACGGCCTGCTCGCGCGTGATGCCCGGGTGGACGTGAGCACGCACAGCGGCGACGTGACGCTGCGTCTCCCCGATGAAGCGCACGGTGAAGTCGGACTCTCCACCTTCAACGGGGAACTCGTGACTGGCGGACCGCTCACGATCCTTCCCGGTTCGATCACCGGCCCCCGTGGCCGCAATGCCCAGCGCTTCCGCTTCGGGACCGGAACCGGCCCCGGATCACGGCTCGACATCACCACCTTCAGCGGCGACGTACGTCTCGTGCGCAGCCAGCAGCCATGACCATTCATTCAGTGGAGCACACCATGCGTAATGCCCGTCCGTCCTCATTCCTCGTGCGCGCCCTCACCGTTGCATGCGCCGGCGGCGTCCTGCTGGCGGCGCCATCGCTCCCGGCGCAGGACTCCCGCACCGAAAACGCCTTCACCTGGTCCGGTACGGTGCCGCCGCGCGGGACCCTGTTCATCAAGAACGTCAACGGCGGCGTGGAGGTGCAGCGCAGCAGCACTGGCCGCGTGGAGGTGACCGGCGAAAAGCGCTGGCGCCGCGGCAATCCCGATGACGTGCGCATCGAGCAGAAGAAGTCGGGCGACAACGTGGTGATCTGCGCGCTCTACGGGGAGGGGGCCACCTGCGACGAGCGCGGTATCCGGTCGGCGCGACGCAACCGGCGGAACGACCGCAACGACGTGTCGGTACGCTTCGTGATACGGGTGCCCGATGGCACGCGGGTGGATCTCGCCACGGTGAATGGCGGTATCGAGGTGCGCGATGTGAGCACCGAGGTGCGCGCGAACACCGTGAACGGGAGCATCACCGCGCGCAGCGCCGGTGGCCCGATCTACGCCAAGACGGTCAACGGCAGCATCACCGTGTCCATGGGCACGCTCGGCAGCGCGGACGATCTGGAATACGAAACCGTCAACGGATCGATCACACTCGAACTGCCGGCGAACTTCGGCGCCGAGCTGGAGCTCAGCACCGTGAACGGGCGCGTGTCCACCGATTTCCCCGTTACCGTCTCCGGCACGCTGTCGCCGCGCAAGCTGCGCGGTACGGTGGGTGACGGGCGCACGCGCGTGCGCGCCAGCACCGTGAACGGCTCGGTCACGCTCAGGAAGGGGCGCTGACGCCTACGCGGCGGCGAGCCCTTCGATGGCGGTGGCGAGCGTGAAGTCCTTCACCGTGATGCCACCGCTGTCGTGCGTGCTGAGCGCGAAGGTCACCTTGGTGTAGCGAATGTCCACGTCGGGGTGGTGCTGCTGCGCTTCCGCCACCTCGGCCACGCGGGCAATGAAGGCGATGCCGGCGGGGAAGGTCGCGAAGTGATAGCTCTTCGCGATCGTATCCCCTTTCCGGGACCAACCGGGCAGGCTGCCCAGACTGCGCTGGACCTCGATGTCGGAAAGCACGGGCGCGGTGTTCATGAACTGGAGACTACGGGCTGGAGCCGGCGGCCGGAAGCGGTCATCCTGTCTCTTGCTGCTTCGGCATATTTTCGGTAGGGTCCACTCGTTGGGGATGACTCGCTACCCGGAGCATCAACCGGAACCGCATGCCCGTGGTGCGGGAACGCCTTCCCCGACTGGTCGAGACGCCCTGGCCATCCGCTCGGAATCACCAAATGTGCGACAGTTACAAGACATAAATAAATCAGCATAAAGATATACAAAAGGAAAGAAGCCGGCTTCGGCTTTTGTCAGACAGTGCTCGTTTTATGTAGCAGGGCCCGCCGGGACTCCACGCGGCGGTTTTTTTGCCCCGTAGCTTTCGGTTTTTATTCGGTTATCCACATGTCCACATTGCAGGCACTCGCCACGGCTCATCCTCTGTCACGGCCGCTCGGCGTCGAGCTTCAGGAGCAGGTGCAGGCCGTGGTGGCCAGCGGGCGTAAAGCGGGCGCCCCCTGGCCCACCGGCATTCCGGCGCTCGACATGGCACTGGGGGGCGGACTGCCACGGGGACGTATCACCGAGCTCACCGGCCCCATCGCCGTGGGAAAGACCGCGCTGCTCCGGCAGGCAGTAGCGGGGGTGTTGCACAGCGGCGCGTGGGTGGCCTGGATCGACGCCGGGCGCACGCTCGCCGCAGCGCCCTGGAGCGATCTCGGCGAGCGGTTCGTGGTCATCCGTCTCCCCGCCGAGTCCGCGCGGCGGGCGGCGTGGACCGCCGACCTGCTGCTGCGCAGCGGCGTGTTCGGGCTGGTGGTGATCGACGGGGCGCCTGCGCTGTCGCGGGTCCACGGGGTGCGGCTGGCGCAGCTGGCCCGCGAGCGCGATGCGGCCTGCGTGGTGCTCGAGCATGTCCTGCCTGGCCACCGGCGTCCGAGTCGCCTCGCCGGCACGGTGCGGGTGCAGGTCACACAGGCCATGCCGTCTCCCCCGCCCTCGCTGCAGCAGCGGCCGGCGTGGGGCACCACCCGCCAACGACGAAGTCCCGCGGGGAGCGGTACGGCGGGGAGCGGAATGCTGGTCACGGTGGAAAAAGGTGGGCCCTTCAACAGCAGCAAGACTCTCGAGGTGAATCGTGTCGTCATCGTGGCGCGTCGCATGTGTGCGGATCCCGAGATTCCCGATCGGCGCGGGGTGGCGCGAAGCGCGCGTCGTTCCTGGAACGCTCGCAGCAACAGCACCGATCGCGAGCACGCCGAGCAGTCCGGCATCCAGCATCAGCAGCAGGAGCACCCCGTCACCTGGGGTGGACTCGGCGTTGCCGCCCACGACCTGTACGGAACTGACGTTCCGGGACATCCAGCTCGACTTGCTGCTGGACTCGACCTCCCCGACCGGCTCCCCAGCGACCGGCTCGCGCCCTTCACCGAGCGCGACGTCGACCGGCGCACCCGCGACTGGACCACATACCGTGGCCGACGGCGCGCGGCGGAGTCCGGCTTCGGGCGGCGCGGCCGTCGCGAGTTCGCGCGGGAGCAAACGGGGGCCGTCCTCACGAGTGGCGGAGGGCAGTCTGCTTCCCGTACCGATCGGCGACGCGACCGCGATACCCCTGCCACACTGGGATGAGCTGCCGCGCGCGCTCGTGCACGAGTCACGACTGCGCGTGGTGTCGCTCGCCGCCGGTCGTGCGGGGGTGCGTGCCGGGATGACCATCGCCGAAGCGCGGGCCCGCTGCGCCGCGCTCGACGTGCGCCCATGGGATGATCACGCCATCGCCGACGCCATCCTCGCGGCCACGTCGGCGTTACTCGCCGCCAGTCCTCAGGTGACCCCCGTTGCCGGATCCCCCGGCATGTGGTGGGTCGGGGCCAGCGGCTTCGAAGCGCTGGGGGGCGAAGAACACCTCATGCAGACCCTGCGGCAGATCGCGCAACGGTGGCATCCGCAGGCACGGGTGGCGATCGCCGACAGCTGCGTGGCGGCGCGCGCGGCCACGTGGGAGCCGGGCTCCCGCTCCCGTCTCATCCCGCGCGGCGGCTGCGGCGCGTATCTCGCCCCTGCCCCGCTCGGCCTCGTGCCCATGGGCAACGATCTGCGCGAGGCACTCCGCATGCTGGGACTGCGCACCGTGGGCGCGCTCGCGTCACTCGACCCCGGCGATGTGGAGCAACGCTGGAGTACCGACGGCCTTGTGGCATGGCGCCTCGCGCGCGGCGACGATCCGCGTCGGCCAGGGCTCGTGCGCGTGGAGACGCCGCGCAGCGCCAGCGTGGAACTCCCGGGAGCGGCTGAAAGTGCGGAACCGGTGCTGTTCGTGCTGCGCGCGCAGTTGCAACGGCTGCTGCACGACTGCGTACACGACGGACGCGCCGTGGCCGCAGTGGCCATCACGCTCGTGCTCGACGCCGGGCGTCTCTACCCGATCGAGGAGATCGGCAGTGAGATGCAGGGGCATGTGCACGTGCCGGAGACCTCCGACGACACGGCGATCGGGGAGCGACCGGACAGGGAGCGAGGAGCAGGGAGCAGGGGGCAGGCAGCAGAAACCCATACGCTACGCAACGCCCTCCTCTCCATTCCGCAGCGCACCATTACGCGCGAGGTGCGCCCCGCGCGTCCGCTCGCACGCTTCGAGCCACTCTTCGACCAGTGCCGTTCGCTGCTCGAACGGTGGCCCATTCCCGCGCCCATCATCGGCGTGACGGTGAGCATCCCCGCCACCGCGCCACTCGCCGCCGATCAGGGGGATCTGCTCGTCCCCTCGTGGCGCGATGCCGCCATGAACGCCGAGGCCGTGCTGGCGCGCCTGCGCACTGCCCTCGATCCGGACAACCGTGGCGATGTGATCGTGCATCCGGAATCACGGGACACGCATCGCGTGGAAGAGACGGGCGCATGGGTGAGCGCCGACGCTGTCACCCTCGCTGCTGCCCCATTGCCATCGGTGCCCACCGCGCCCCCCGCACCGCCCGCCGTGCTGCGCCTGCTCCCTGCCCCCGAAGTGGTCGACGTGGAAGCACCGCGTGGAGTCCCCGGCGCCGTATGGTGGCGCGGGCGCCGGGTGTCCATCGCGTCGGCCCATGGTCCCGAACGGCTGAGCGGCGACTGGTGGCGCGGCGATGGATACGCCCGCGACTACTGGCGCTGCACCGCCGAGCAGGATGGGGAACTGCTCCTCTATCATGACCGCGAGCAATGGTTCCTGCAGGGATGGTACGACTGACCCGAAACCGGGCGGCTCGCGTCAGGGTATTCCCCTCACCCTCCCCTGCGCGCCACGGCATACTCCTGCGCACCCCCACGACGGCGGATCATGCCCACCTCCACCCATCTCCACGCGTCCTGGCACGCCATGACCGCACAGGACGCACTCAGCGCCCTGCGCAGCGACCGCGTGCATGGACTCGACGATCACACAGTGGCCCAGCGACGGGCCGAACACGGCGAGAACGTGCTGGAGGGCACTGTCCGCCGTTCCCCGGTCCGCATCCTGCTCGCGCAGTTCACGGATGTCATGGTGCTCGTGCTGCTCGGGGCCGCCGCGATCGCCGCACTGCTCGGGGAGCCGGAAGACATCGCAGCGATCGTGGCCATCGTGTTGCTCAACGCCATCCTCGGGTTCGTGCAGGAGTACCGCGCCGAGCAGGCGATGGCCGCGCTGGGCGCGATGGCTGCCCCCAGCGCCCGGGTACGGCGAAACGGCGTCGAAGCGGTGGTGCCCGCCCACGCCCTCGTCCCCGGCGACATCGTGCTCCTCGAGGCGGGCAACATCGTCCCGGCCGACCTCCGTCTCCTCGACGCGATCCGCCTGACCATCGAGGAAGCGGCACTGACCGGCGAATCGCTTCCGGTCGAGAAGCAGACCGTGCCGAGCGGCACCGCCGATGTCCCGCTTGGCGACCGCTATGCCATGGCCTACAAGGGGACCAGTATCGCCGTCGGGCGCGGTATCGGACTCGTCGTGGCCACCGGTATGGATACCGAACTCGGGCGCATTGCCGCCATGCTGCGCGACGAGGACGACGTACGCTCGCCACTGCAGCAACGACTTACCGCCTTCGGTCGGCGCCTCGCCGTGCTGGTGCTCGGCGTGTGCGCCGTCATCTTCGTCACCGGGTTGATACGAGGCGAACCGGTGGTGCTGATGTTCATGACCGCGCTCAGCCTCGCGGTGGCCGCCATCCCGGAAGCGCTTCCCGCCGTCATCACCGTGTCGCTTGCCCTCGGCGCACGACGCATGGTGCGGCAGCAGGCGCTGATCCGCCGGCTTCCCGCCGTCGAGACGCTGGGCTCGGTCACCTACATCTGCACCGACAAGACCGGGACGCTCACCGAAAACCGGATGCGCGTCGACCAGGTCCGCGATGCGCGCGGTGATGCGTTCAGCGTACCGGCCACCGTGCATCGTGACAGCGCCCTGCCGCTGTCGCTTGCCGAAGTCCTCGTACTGTGCACCGATGTGCAGCAGGCCCCGGACGGTACGTTGCTTGGCGACCCCACGGAAACCGCCCTCGTCCGGTGGGCGGCGGAGCAGCACGTCGACAAGACCACCGTCGAGCAACAGTGGCCCCGCGTGGCGGAGGTGCCGTTCTCCTCGGAGCGGGCACGCATGACCACCGTCCACACCGCACCGCACGGCGCCATGCGCGTGGCCTGCACCAACGGCGCGCCGGAACGAGTCGTACCGGCCTGCCATCAGATGTGGCTCGACGGCACCGTCGTTCCGATGGACGAGCGTGCAGTGCTCGAGCAGGCCGAGCGCATGGCCGACGCAGGGCTGCGGGTCCTCGCCGTGGCCGTCGGGATCGACCAGTGCGCAGCGGGAGATGCGGTCGAGCCGCTCGAGGACGGCCAGCTCCTCGTGGCACTCGTGGGGTTGCTCGATCCGCCGCGCCGCGAAGCCGGTGAGGCGGTGCACACCTGTCGCACCGCTGGTATTCAGGTGGTGATGATCACGGGTGATCACCCGGCCACGGCTCGTGCCATCGCCCAGCGGCTGGGGATCGTGCAGACACGCACCGACCGCGTGCTCACCGGGCAGGACCTGTCGTTGCTCGACGACGCAGCGCTGCAGGCGGCCGCCGATCATGTTCGTGTGTACGCGCGCGTCGCGCCCGAAGACAAACTGCGGATCGTGAAGGCCCTGCAGGCGCGCGGGGAATACGCCGCGATGACCGGCGACGGCGTGAACGATGCCCCCGCGCTCAAGCGCGCCAATATCGGCATTGCGATGGGACGAGAGGGCACCGATGTGGCGCGTGAGGCCGCCCACATGGTGCTCCTCGACGACAATTTCGCCACGATCGTCCACGCCGTGCGCGAAGGGCGCCGCATCTACGACAACATCCGGCGGTTCGTGCGCTTCGTGCTGTCCACCAATGCGGGCGAGATCTGGACACTCTTTCTCGCACCATTTCTGGGATTGCCGCTGCCCCTGCTGCCCATTCACATCCTGTGGATGAACCTCGTCACCGACGGCCTCCCCGGGCTGGCACTCTCCGCGGAGCCGGGGGAAGCGGATCTCATGGCGCGCCCCCCGCGCCCACCCCACGAGGGAATCTTCGCACATGGACTGTGGCAGCATGCGGTGTGGGTGGGGTTCCTCATGGCCGCGCTGGCGCTGGGCACCCAGGCCTGGGCCATTCGGACAGGGAACGCCCATTGGCAGACCATGACGTTCACGGTGCTCACGCTGTCGCAGCTGGCACACATCCTTGCCATTCGCTCCGAGCGTCGCTCGCTCTTCGCACTCGGTGTGACGAGCAACCCCTGGCTGCTTGTTGCCGTAGGAGTCACGCTGGGGCTGCAGCTCATGACCATCTACGTACCGGCCATGGCGACGCTGTTCCGCACAGTACCACTCACGGCGGGCGAACTGGCCGCGTGTCTCGCGATCTCGTCCGTGGTGTTCGTCGCGGTCGAGTTGGAAAAGTACTTCGTTCGCCGAAGAGGATTATATGCCGACCCTGCTCGTCGCCCTTGATGGTTCCCGGTCTGCCGACGCGGCCCTTCCGGTCGCCGTCGGGCTCGCACGTCACCTGCGCGCGGACCTCACCCTCGTCTCCGTGATCGATTCCGACCCATGGCGCTACGCCACGGGTGGCGCCCGCTATGCCGACCGACAACTCGAGCGTGACCACGAAGCTCCGTGGCGCGAGGCCGTGCGACGCCATCTCGAGTACTGGCGCGATCGTATCGCGGCACTGCCAGACGCCCCGAGCGTTCACCTTCAGCTGCTCGAAGGCGCCATTGCCGACTCGCTCTGCACCTACGCGGACGAGATATCGGCCTCGTTGTTCGTAATGACGACGCATGGCCGCAGCGGTCTTGAACTCGCGTGGATCGGCTCCACGACCGATGCGCTGATCCGACGATCATCCATTCCGGTAGTCGCCGTGCGCCCATCCGAGGAGGCAGCCATCGTGCAGCCGGAGCTCGATCCGTGGCCGCTCCGCCGCGTACTCGTCCCGCTCGATGGATCGTCAACGGCGGAAACGGTGCTGGCACCGCTGCGTGAGCGGTTCGGTGACTCCATCGAGTATCTGCTCATGCGTGCCATCACCCCGCTCCACCCGATGCTCCGCTCGGTCGTCACCGGTGAAGAGTACGACCGCGACATGACACACCAGCGTGCCCTCGTGGCGTCGTACCTCAGGGAGGCGGAGGCGCGACTGCAGGCTGACGGGCTTCGTGCATCGCATTGTGCCCACGTGGAGTTCGAGCCGCACAAGGCGATCGTCGACTGCGCACGCGGCTACGATGTCGACCTCATCGCACTGGCAACCCATGGGCGCGGACCAGCCGGGCGTGCGCTCCTCGGGAGCGTCGCCGATAAGGTCCTGCGAACGGCTGATCGTCCCGTGCTGCTCTACCGGGCAACGGCACCGGACGCTACGTGAGCACCTCCATGCTGCTCGTTCGCTTCTTCCTCGCCGCCGCCATCGTCGTGGCGGCGGGCACGGTGCTGGCGCGCAGTGGCGATGTCATCGCCGCGCGCACCAAGCTGGGCGGCGCCTGGGTTGGCTCCGTCTTTCTGGCGCTGGCAACCTCGCTCCCGGAAATCGTGACCGATATTTCCGCCGTGCGGATGGGGGCCATCGACCTGGCGGTGGGTGACCTGTTCGGCAGCAGCATGGCCAACATGCTCATCCTTGCACTCGTGAGTCTTGCACCGACCGGCATCGACCTGTTTCGTCGCGCTGCGCTCGACCACGTGCTCTACGCCGCTCTGGCCATCGTGATGACGCTGCTCGCCGCCATTGCCATGCTGACCCGTACGTCGGCAACGTTGGCGGGTGTGGGCGTCGGCTCGCTCGTACTGCTCGTCACCTATGCGGTCACCTCGAGCGTCGCGTTTCGTCACAGTGCCGTGGCGCAGGAAGCCGGCGAGATCATCGAGTCGAGCGGAGGAGAAGAAACGACGAACGGGCTCGTCACCACCGCCATGTCGTTGCGCCGCGCCGTGTGGTCGTTCCTCGGGGCGGCAGCGGTCATCGTGATTGTCGCGCCGCAGTTTGCTGCGGCCGCCGAGGGCATCGCTGTGCAGACAGGGGTTGGGCGGACATTCGTCGGGACCTGGCTGGTGGGACTGTCCACCTCGTTGCCGGAGCTGGTCACCTCCATGGCCGCCATTCGGCTGCGGGCATTCGATCTCGCCGTCGGCAATCTGTTCGGCAGCAATGCCATGAACATGACGCTGTTTGCCCTGCTCGATGCCGTGCACGATGGTCCGCCGGTACTCGCAATCGCCGATCCCGCGCACGTGATGAGTGCTCTGGTCGCCGTGGTGCTCATGACGGTGGCACTGGGAACACTGGTGTTGCGTTCGAAGCGCGTGAGTGGCGCCCGGGAACCCGGCAGCCTCCTGCTCCTCTTCGGATATGTGGCGGGATTGGCGCTCATCTTCTGGCACGCCACGGCGTCTGCCGCGTCCCCCCGGTGATCCGGTGATGTCACACGGCGCACCTGCCAGCCGCATCGGAGACAGCCTGTGCCGTCTCCGGTCCGCGCGAGTTCTCGCGGGCACTCTTGCCGTATGGGCGGTCGCCTTGCCGGCGCTCGCGTGCGTCGCGTCGTCTCGGCCGCCCCATCGCGACAGCGCTTCAGCGGCAGTGGTACGGCCACCCAGCGATCCGCCCCACGCCACAGTCCTCATCTCGCTCGATGGTTTCCGCGCCGACTATCTCGCGCGTCCTGGCGCGGTGACGTTGCGGGCCCTCGCCGCGCGCGGGGTCCGTGCCGAACGACTGGTGCCGGCGTTTCCCAGCAAGACCTTTCCCAATCACTACACGATCGTCACCGGGCTCTACCCCGAGCATCACGGCATCGTGGCCAACACGATGCGGGACAGCACGATCGGCACCACATTCACGATCGGCGATACCCTCGTGGCGCGTGATCCACGCTGGTGGGGCGGCGAACCGATCTGGAACACCGCCGAGCGGCAGGGGGTGCGTACCGCCGCGTTCTACTGGCCCGGCAGTGATTACGCGGTGAATGGGCGCTATCCCACGTACTATCGCCCGTACGACGGCCGCGTGCCCAACAGGGCGCGCGTACAGCAGGTCCTCGACTGGCTCGCGCTTCCCGCGGCGCAGGCGCCGCGCTTCGTCACGCTCTATTTCAGCACCACCGACGACGCCGGGCACAGCCACGGCCCCGACTCACCGCAGGTGGACAGTGCCATTGCCCACGTGGATTCGATGGTGGGGCGGCTCGTGCGTGGACTCGCCGAGCGGGCACTCGCCAACCGGGTGAATCTCATGCTCGTCTCCGATCACGGCATGACGTCCATCGGGGCCGACCGGGTGATTCATCTGGACGATCACATCGACCTGAATGATGTAGACGTGGTGGACTGGATGCCGGTGACCGCGCTCACGCCGCAGGCGGGGAAGCTCGACGCCGTGTATCGTGCGCTCCGTGCCGTGCCCCATCTGCAGGTGTGGAAGCGTGACAGCGTACCGGAGCGGTATCACTACCGCGCGAGCGCGCGCATCACGCCGCTCGTGCTGCTCGCCGACGAGGGCTGGACGATCAGCAGCCGCGGGCGCAGCGCGCGCACCGGCCCCCCGAAAGGCGGCACGCACGGCTACGACAATTTTCTTCCCAGCATGGGGGCGCTGTTTGTTGCAGCGGGTCCCGACATTCAACAGGGGCTGGTACTGCCGCCGGTGGGCAACGTACACATCTACCCGTTGCTGGCGCGGCTGCTGCGCATCGTGCCGGCGCCCAACGATGGCCACGCCGACTCGCTCCGCATCACTCGCTGGTAGCGGCCATCTCCACGGGCCCGAGCGGCTTGCCTTCGTGATCGGAGATCAGCACCCACACCGTGCGCGTGCGCTTCGAGTAGAGCAGACGCACCGTCACGTCGCGGGGGTTCTGCTTGAAGGCGAAATGGAAGTGGAAGCTCGTGTCGAGCGCCTCACGGATCACGCCTTCCTTGAAGCGGCCGTAGAACTCCTGCACGCGGGTGCAGGGGGCAATCTCGGTGAAGAACTGCTTGCCGATCGCCTCATCCTTGCTGAGCGACGCAAGCCGCGACTCGACGGCGTTGTAGTTGAGGATACGCCCGGTCGAGTCGAGCTGGATCATCCCGTAGGGTAGATGATCCAGTTCGGCGGCGGCCACCTGATCGGCGGCCTCGAGGACCTTGTCGATCTGTTGCGAGT
>CAZNZG010000014.1:0-20425 GCA_964577455.1 uncultured Gemmatimonas sp.
TGGACGGATGCGTGGATCTTCATCGCCGTGATCAGTGCGCTCCAGCTCACCATGTTTCTGCTGCTCACGAAGATCTTTTGCGTGATGCTCCCTGAAGGACACCACTGCCCCGTGTGCGACAGTGAGACGCTGTCGACGGAGCGGAAGGGATGGCGACGGCTGCTGGGTGTACGCTTCCGCCACAGCTGGTGCATCGACTGTGGATGGGAAGGGCTGCACCGTCGCACCGACGCGTGGATGGCCACGTATCGGAAGCGCCGTCGCCGGTGGGGCGCTCAGCCCCCGGCGTCCATCGCGAACAGCTTGAGCCAGTCGGGCCAGTTGCCGCTCAACTCGAAGAAGTCATCGTAGTACACGAGGCCGTGCTCCTCGAGCTGCGCGATGAGGTCGGTCAGCGTGTCTTCGCCGACGAGCGGGCCGATCACGATCAGCCCCCCCTCGAGACGGAATTCGTCGGCCGTCAGGTTGAGCGCGTCATCGAACTGCGCGCGCGACAGGCCCACGCGCTCGAAGGCGCTCTTGCGGATCAGCAGCGACGGGGCGTTGTGTGAGAGAGTCAGTGGCATGCGCGTAAGGTAACGCCCCCGCGGGTTCGATCGGCGACGGGACCGCTTATTTTGCGCTGCATGACCGACCGCATCCCCTCCCCCACCAGCGCCGCTCTCGAGTCCACCTTCGACGTGATCGTGGTGGGTGGCGGGCACGCGGGGACCGAAGCGGCGGTGGCGGCGGCGCGCAGTGGGGCGCAGGTGGCACTCATCACCGGGTCGCTCGAGCAGATCGGGCAGCTCTCCTGCAATCCCGCCATCGGCGGCGTGGCCAAGGGCACGGTCGTGCGCGAAGTCGATGCCCTCGGCGGCATCATCGCGCGCGCCACCGATCTGGCGAGTCTGCAGTTCCGGATGCTCAACCGCGGCAAGGGCCCTGCCGTCTGGGCTCCGCGCGCGCAGTGCGATCGCGGGCTGTATCGCCGCGCCGTGCGCACTCTGCTCGAAGCGCATCCCACGCTGCACACCATTCAGGGGATGGTGGCGCGGCTGCTGTTCGACGAGGGCGCCCACGCCGCGACCCGTCGCGTCGCTGGTGTGGAAACGGTCGAGGGGCGACGCTTCGGTGCGCGCGCGGTGGTGCTTACCACCGGCACTTTCGGCCGCGGCACGATGCACATCGGCACGAGCACCCGCATCAGCGGAGGACGCGCCGGTGAAGCCGCCAGTATGCACCTCGGGGAACAGCTCGACGCCGTGGGGCTCACCACCGAGCGGTTCAAGACCGGCACCCCGCCGCGCATCGATGGGCGCAGTGTGGATACGGCACGCCTCGACGTGCAGGGCAGCGAAATCGACGCATTCGATTATTCGTGGTCGCACTTCTGGACCACGCCGCGCGTAGCGCACACCGCAGGTGGCACCGTGTCGCGTCACCCAGCGCAACTGCCCTGCTGGATCACCTTCCTCGAAGACGAGGGCACCCAACTCATCACCGATCACATCAACGAATCGGCGATGTACGGCGGTGCGATCGCGTCGCGCGGGCCACGCTACTGCCCGAGTGTCGAAGACAAGGTGGTGAAGTTTCCCGACAAGACGCGGCATCAGCTCTTCCTCGAGCCCGAGGGGCACGACACGACGGAGCTGTATGTGAACGGACTGTCCACGAGTCTTCCTGCACCGGTCCAGCTGCGCGTGCTTCGGAGTGTGCCGGGGCTCGAGGCGGTGCGCATGACGCGCGCCGGCTATGCCATCGAGTACGACTACTACCCACCCACGCAGCTCGACGCGTCGCTCGCCTCGCGTGCCATCGAGGGACTGTTCTTTGCCGGGCAGGTGAACGGCACCACGGGCTACGAGGAAGCGGCGGGCCAGGGGACGATCGCGGGGCTCAACGCGGCGCGCCACACGCAGGAGCGCGAGGCGATCGTGCTGGGGCGCGAAACGAGTTATGTGGGCGTGCTTATCAACGATCTCGTCACGCGGGGCGTGGACGAGCCGTATCGGCTGTTCACGTCGCGCAGCGAATTCCGTCTCACGGTGCGGCAGGACAACGCGCTCGCTCGACTCGGACCCATTGCCCAGAGTGCGGGGCTGCTGCGCGATGACGAGGTGGACGTGATGGCGTCGCGCCTCGATGCGGTGCGGCGGGCGATCCGTCTGGCCGAGGATACGAGCATGCCGCCGCAGGTGGCCGACCCGGTACTGGTGGCCGCCGGTTCACGTCCGCTGCTGCACGCGGTACGCGCCGTGGAGCTCACGCGCCGTCAGGATATCTCGCTGCAGTCACTGTTCGATGCCGCCAGCGTGGGGCATGACCTGCCGCGCGACGCGGTGGTGGGGGCGGAGCTCGAGATCAAGTACGCCGGCTATTTCGAGAAGGAGCGATATCGCGCCGCCCGGCTCACGGCGCAGGGCGCGGTGGCGCTTCCCGAGTGGCTCGACTACGAGGCGATGCTCACGATCTCCATCGAAGCGCGGCAGAAGCTCACGCGGCTGCGGCCGGGCACGCTGGCGCAGGCGAGCGCGATCCCGGGCATCAGCCCGGCAGACCTGCAGAACCTCCTGCTCGAACTGCGCCGGCGGAGAAGTGCGACCGAGCGGGGTGAAATCACGAGTGGAGATCGTGAGAGCACGGCGTGAAACGGGGAGAGCGTCGGGAGGTAAGTGGCGGAGGATGCGCACGGAAACGACGCGGGCTTCCTTTATATAGTTGTGGAGCGAACTGATGGGGTGACGTGGCGCCAACGGGCCTTTGGTCCTGGGCGCCTTTTCTTTTGTGATGAGAATAGGATGTATTGGTACTGCTCTGATAATGATCGAATGATGATCTGTAATTCATTCATTTTGGTCGTTTTTGTCTCCGTGCCTCCGTCCCACGGTGTCTCCGATGCGCTTGTGCGGATGGGCTATTGCCGAGCGGCGCATCTCCCGGCGTGGATCCCTGCGTGGACGCGCCTGTCAGGCGAGGCGTTCGCGACCAAACGATCATCTATATGGATGAGACGGCGTGGAACCTTCGAACATTGGTGACGCGGCGGGGTCTCGACTGGTAGCATTGAGTATCCTCACCACTCATCCGGCCCAATGGCCAGGAGCTGCACGATGCGCCACGCGATGTCGAATCGTTCTTTGCACCCGTCGAGCCGTCGGGTCCGCCATCACCTGCTGGCGAGCGCCGTGGGGGCGTTGGGGATGAGCCTGGCAATCGGCCGATCGGCCGCCGCACAGCAGGCGCCGACGCCACAGCTCCCCACGATCTTCGTGACCGGTCGTGGCGAGGTGCAGGTGGCACCGGACCGGGCGCGGGTGCAGGTGGGGATGGAGACACAGGCCAAGACCTCGGCGGCGGCGGCACAGGAGAACAACCGCAAGCAGGCGGCAATCCTCGATGCCATTCGCAAACTTGGAATACCGGCGGCCAATATCCAGACGCTGGACTACAGCGTGCAGCCGATCCAGCGCTACGACGACAAGCTCCGCCGAGTGGTGATCGACGGCTACCAGGTCAGCAACATCGTGCAGGTGGAGACGGACAAGCTCGAGTTGGCCGGCCAGATCATCGACGCGGGGCTGACCAACGGCGCCAACCGGGTGGCCGGGCTCGACTTTCTGGTGAAGGATCGCGCCAAGGCACAGGATGCGGCGCTGGCTCTGGCGGTGGCGGCCGCCCGCCGACAGGCCGACGTGGCCGCCAAGGCCGCCGGCGGGCAGGTGGTGGAACTGCTCGAGCTCACCATCAACGAGTTCGAACAGCCGCAGCCCATGCCCCGCATGGCCATGGCGGCGATGAAGGTCGAGATGGCAGATGCTCCGGCGCCCATCAGCGCGGGCACCAACACCGTGGCGGTGAGTGTGGGGACCCGCTGGCGGTTCGGCAGGTAGCCCGCGGAACCCGCCCCCCAACTTGACGCCCAACTCGACGCCCAACACGGATCAGCTGCGGGTCGTGCGTGCAGGCTTCGGGTGATGCGCGGCGGCGGAGCAAGGGCCAGCCCCCGATGTGCGAAACTGTTTCACGTGAAACGCCGTGATCTCCCCCTCTCGACGGGGCCAAGGACTGGATGTCCTCGGCCCCGTTTTGCGTCACAAGCATGGAGAACCCACAGTTTCACGTGAAACACCCCCGACCACGACCCCGACCCCGACCCCGACCCCGACCCCGACCCCGACCCCGACCCCGACCCCGACGCGCCAGCGAAGCGCCGCGCCAGCCCGAGCAGCGACTCCGACCGCTGGTAGACCCCGACCGACGTGGCAGTGCCCCGACCGTAGTGGCGGTACCCAGACCGTGGTGGCAGGGCCACGACCCAGACCACGCCCTCCGCCACGACCCCCAAAGCGCCAATTCGCGCGCCAAACAGCGAATCGCCATAGCCCGCACAACCAGAGAGCCCTATACTTCCCCTCCCTCGCGAACCCCTCTCGCCAAGCCCCGTGGCACGCATCCTCGCCATTGCCAATCAGAAGGGTGGAGTCGGAAAGACCACCACCGCCGTGAACCTCGCCGCCTCCCTGGCCGTCGCGGAGCAGCGAACCCTGCTCATCGACGCCGATCCGCAGGGCAACGCGACCTCCGGCTGCGGGATCAGTCGCGACGACTTCTCCGTGAACACCTACGACGTGCTCCTCGGTGAAGTCCCGATCGATCAGGCGCTCATTCGCGGCGTACAGTTCCGGCACCTCGACGTACTCCCCACCACGCCCGATCTGGCCGCCGTGGAAGTGGAGCTCGTCGATGCCGAAGATCGCGTGACCCGCATGCAGCACGCCCTCGCCGGCGTGCGCGACCGCTACGACTGGATCCTCATCGACTGCCCGCCGAGCCTGGGGTTGATCACCCTCAACATGCTCGTGGCCGCCGACGCCCTGCTCATTCCCCTCCAGTGCGAGTATTACGCCCTGGAAGGGCTGTCGCAGCTCATGCAGACCGTGCAGCGCGTGCAGGAGTCGTTCAACGAGGCCCTCGACGTGGACGCCGTGCTCCTCACCATGTACGACGCGCGCCTCAACCTCAGCCGCCAGGTGGCCGCCGACGCCCGTGCCCACTTCGGTGACCGCGTCTTCTCGACCGTGATCCCGCGAAACATCCGGCTGGCAGAAGCGCCCAGCTTCGGAAAACCGATCGTGGTGTACGACGTGGCCAGCGTGGGCGCCCAGGCCTACATGGCCGTCGCCCGCGAGATGATCGAGCGGCGCGATGCGCCCGCCACCCCCGCTGCTCAAGACGCCGCAGCGGCGCCAGACGCCACCACCGCCGAGTCGGAGTAATCGCAGATGACCCCTGAACCACCGCGCCGGCTCGGACGTGGGCTCGACGCGCTGCTGGCACGCCGCGAACCCGCGAAACCAGCCGCCGCTGCCAGCGGAGCGGCAGCCCCCGCAGGCGCCGCCGCCGGCAGCCAAGGATCTGCCGCCGCGGCGGCACCGCAGGAAGAGCCCAACGAGGCCGGCAGCCTGCGCACGCTCAAGCTCTCCGACATCCGCGCCAACCCCTACCAGCCGCGAAAGGAGTTCCGCGCCGAGGAGTTGGCGGATCTCGAAAGCAGCCTCCGCACCAATGGGCTGCTGCAGCCCATCACCGTGCGCCCGGCGCCCAACGGGAAAGGCTACGAGCTGATCGCCGGCGAGCGCCGGTTCCGGGCAGCCACCCGCATCGGGTGGACCGAGATCCCCGCCCTGGTGAAGCCGGTCGACGATCGCATGCTCGCCACCCTGGCGATGATCGAGAACCTGCAGCGCGCCGATCTCGATCCCATCGAAGAGGCCGACGGCTACCAGCGGCTCATCGACGACTTCGCGCTGACGAACCAGGAAGTAGCCGACGTCGTGGGCAAGGACCGGTCGACCGTGGCCAATGCCCTGCGCCTCCGCCAGCTGCCCGCCAGCGTGCGTCGCATGCTGCAGGACAAGCAGCTCACCGCGGGGCACGCGCGCGCGCTGCTGCCGCTGGGCGGTGAACGCGAGATCGTGGACATGGCCCGCGACATCGCCACCAACGGCCTGTCGGTGCGTGAGGTGGAACGCCGCGTTCAGGCCGGACGCCCCAAGCCGCCGGCCGCCGGCAAGAAAGCCACCCCCGCGGCACCCGCGGTACCCGCCGGCGCCTCGAGCGCCGTGGTGCGTCAGCTCGAAGAAAAGCTCCGTCGGAAACTGCAAACGGGCGTAACCATTTCGTTGTCAGCGAAGGACAAGGGCGAAGTCCGCATCGCGTTCTTCTCCAACGACGATCTCGAACGCGTGCTGGAACTGCTGGGCGTCTCGGTCGACTGACCGAAGCCACGCCTTCATCGAGCCACACACGCGACACCATAGGATATCTGTAATGACTTCGAAGCACTTCCGCGCGTTCGCGCTCACCGCAGCCACCATTGCGGCGTCGCTCACCGCCGCCTGCGGTGGGGGAGAGGCGGCGAAGTCTGACAGCACCGGCACCAGCGCAATGCGCGTGGCGCTGCTCACTCCCGGCCCCATCTCTGACAAGTCGTGGAACGGCGGCGCCTACGCGGGCGTGATCGCCATGCGTGATTCACTCGGGGCCGAGATCTCGCACATCCAGACCAAGACCCCCGCCGAGTTCGAGGAGAACTTCCGGCAGTACGGGGCGCAGGGCTACGCGCTCGTGATCGGGCATGGCTTCGAGTTCCAGGACGCCGCCTCACGGGTGTCGCAGGCGTACCCCAAGACCAACTACGTGGTCACCTCCGGACGCGTCACGGGCCCCAACCTCGCCGGCATGGCCTTCCTCTTCGAGGAGGCCTCGTTTCAGGCAGGGATGCTCGCCGGCGCGATAACCAAGACCAACAAGCTCGGCCTCATCGCCGGCACCGAGCTGCCGCCGGTCAAGGCAAGCTTCGAGGCCTTCTCGCGCGGCGCGAAGGTCACCAACCCCAAGGTGGAAGTCATCACGTCGTACATCGGCAACTGGGATGACGTGAGCGCCGGCAAGGAACAGGCGCTCGCGCAGATCGCCCGCGGCGTGGACATCATCTTCCAGAACGCCGACGCGGCAGGACTGGGCATCTTTCAGGCAGCCAAGGAAAAGCAGGTCTACGCCTTCGGCAGCAACGCCAACCAGAACGACGTCGCGCCCGACGTGATCATCGGCTCGGTGGTCATCGACCTGCCGCGCGCCTTCATGCTCATCGGCCGCGAGATCAAGGGCGGCACCTTCAAGGGCCGCCTGATCAGCCTCGGCGTGAAGGACAGCGTGGTGCGCCTCGAACTCAATGCCGCGTTCTCCTCGCGTATCCCGGCCGCGGCCATGGCCTCCGTGGACAGCGTCGGGGCGCTGCTGCGTGCCGGCACCTTTACCGCGGTCCAGGACCTCACAGTTCCGCACGACGTGGCCAAGCCGGTCGTGCCTGGCAAGTAACGCACTTCGGACCCGCCGCATGTCCACGCCCACCGTCGATCGCATCCTGGCTCAGGCCACCGGCAACGGACTCGAGTTGCCGCACGCGCCGCTGCGCGAGATCGTCGCCGCACTCGACAGCGAGCTGCGGACCGCCGAGATCCCCGACTACGGGGGCGCCGTGAACGGGCTGCAAGTCGCCAACCGCGGCACCGTGAACAAGGTGGCCGTGGCGGTCGACGCCTCACGCGCCGCCATCACCGAGGCCGCGATCAGTGGTGCCAACCTGCTGGTCGTGCACCATGGTCTGTTCTGGAGTGGCGCGCAGCCCATGACGGGCGTGAGCTACGAGAAGTACCGCACGCTCTTCGGCGCCGACATCGCGGTCTATGCCACGCATCTTCCGCTCGACTGTCATCCCGAGCTCGGCAACAACGTGCGTCTCGCGCAGGCCCTGGGGCTTGTGCCAAGTGGCGGCTTCGCGCGCTACAAGACGATCGACGTGGGGGTGAGCGGAGCGACCGACGAACCCACCGCCGACCTGTTCGCACGGGTGGAGGCGTTCGCTGCACGCTACGGCGGTCAGGTGCGCAGCTCCGTGCCGGTAGGCGGGCGCACCACCAGACGATGGGCCATCTGCACCGGCGGCGGTGCCTCCTCCGACACGCTGCGCGAAGCGCGCGACAAGGGGATCGACACGCTGATCGTGGGGGAAGGGCCGCACCACACCACCGTCGAAGCGCTCGAACACGATTTCTGCGTGATCTACGCCGGGCACTACGCCACCGAAACGCTCGGGGTGCAAGCGCTGGGGGCATGGATCGAAGCGAAATTCGGCGTACCCTGGACCTTCCTGCACCTTCCCACCGGCTCGTGACCTCACCACTGGCGGGAGCGGCCCCGGGCGGCGCCGAGATGCTCTCGCTCGAAGGGATCACGCACACGTTCGGTACGGTCCGCGCGCTCGACCGCGCACAGTTCACCGTACGCCGCGGTACCGTGCACGCGCTGCTCGGCGAGAACGGTGCGGGCAAGACCACGCTCATGCGCGTGGTCTTCGGCCTGCTCGCTCCCGATACCGGTGTCATGCGCTGGCAGGGTACCCCGGTGCGCATGACCAGTCCGGCGCAGGCACTCGCCAGCGGCATCGGGATGGTGCACCAGCATTTCACTCTGGTACCCGCCATGACGGTGGCGGAGAATGTCGCGCTGGGCGGCCATGGCACGTTCGATCCGGCACAGGCCGCACAGGATGTCGTGAACGTGGCGGCGCGGGCCGGGCTGCAGCTCGATCCCCACGCACGCGTGAGCACGCTGCCGGTGGGCGCGCAGCAGCGCTGCGAAATCGTGAAGGCGCTCGCGCGCAACGTGCAGCTGCTCATTCTCGACGAGCCCACGGCGGTGCTCGCGCCGTCGGAAGCGGCCGAGCTGCTGGCATGGGTTCGACGTCATGCCGATGCGGGTAATGCGGTGGTACTGATCACCCACAAGCTGCGTGACGCGCTCGCGGTGGCCGACGACATTACCGTATTGCACCGGGGGCGCACGGTCCTCACCACGCGCGCGACCGACACCACGCAGGATGCGTTGGCCAGTGCCATGTTGGGAGCGACGCCAGCGGAGCGCTCGGCGGGGACCGACGCACCGACCACCGGTATGCCGATGGTTCGTGCACTCACCGAGACCGCCTCCCATGAAGCGCGCGCCGCGGAAGACTCGGCGCACGCAGCACCGCGCCCCGTCCTGGTGCTGCGCAACGTATCGTGGCACGACGAGCGTGGCGTGACACGCGTGCGCGATGCGTCGCTCACCGTGCACGCCGGTGAAATCGTGGGGATCGCCGCGGTGGAAGGAGCGGGCCAGCACGAGTTGCTTCGAATCCTCGCGGGGCGGCTCGATGCCGCGGCCGGGGACGTGGCGCGTCCAGACCGCGTGGGGTTCGTACCCGAAGATCGTCATCGCGACGCGCTGCTGCTCGACGCGCCGCTCTTCGAGAACACGGCACTCCGCGGCGCCGGAGCGCGGCGCGGACGCATGAACTGGTCGGCGCTGCGCGACAGCACGGCCGGACTGCTCACGCGCTTCGATGTGCGTGCCCCCGGACCCCAGGCGGTGGCGCGCACACTGTCGGGTGGCAACCAGCAGAAGTACGTGTTGGGACGGGAGCTGGCGGAGGAGCCGGAGGCGCTGGTAGTGGAGAACCCCTCGCGTGGTCTCGACTTCAAGGCCACGGCGGCGGTGCAGACCGCGTTGCGTGCAGCGCGCGATGCCGGCACGGCCGTGGTGGTGTACAGCAGCGATCTCGACGAGGTGCTGTTGCTCGCCGATCGCGTGTACGCCATGCATGGCGGTGCCGTACACGAGGTGCCCGCCGACCGTGAGGCTGTGGGGCGGGCCATGCTGGGTGGCCAGACGACGCACGCTCCGGTTGGTACGGTCGCGTCGGGAATCGTCGCGACATGAGCACCACCCCTACGCAGCCCACCGGTGGCGCCCTGCGCGCCGTAATGCAGCTGGCCGTGGTGCTGGCGGCAGCGATCGCGTTGCTCTCGCTGCTGCTGCTGGCGACCGGTCATGCGGTGTTGCCGGCACTGTCGGCCATGCTCAACGGCGCCTTCGGCTCGTACTACGCCATCACCTCGGCCACCATCGTGCGCATGGTGCCTCTGGGGTTGGCCGGCCTGGCGGTGTCGCTCGCATTTCGTGCCGGCATTCTCAACGTGGGCGCGGAGGGGCAGCTGCTCATGGGAGCAACGGCGGCGGCGGCACTGGCGGTACCGCTTGCCGGCACGAGCCCGATCATCGCCGTTCCCGTGCTGCTGATCGGTGGAGCGGGAGCAGGTGCGATGTGGGCAGGGGTTGCCGCGTTCCTGCGCCTGCGCTTCGGGGTGCTCGAGGTGATCAGCACCATCATGCTGAACTTTCTGGCGCAGTACACGGTGGGGTGGCTGGTGCGCGGACCGCTGCAGGAACCGACCGGTGTGAACCCGCAGAGTACCACGCTCGCGGGGTCGCTGCACCTGCCCGTGTTGTTGGAGGGTACGCGACTCCACGCTGGAGTGCCCGTCATGGTGCTGGCGGCCGTCGCCGTGTGGTGGTGGCTGAGCAACACCGCCAGCGGATTCCGCGTGCGCGCGGTGGGCGCCAATGTGTTCGCGGCCCAGTCGGCGGGCGGTATTCCCGTGGCGCGCACCGTCTTCTCGGCGTTTCTGTTGAGCGGATTGCTGGCGGGGTTCGGCGGCGCCGTGGAATACACCGGTATCACCTTCGCCTTGTACGAGAACTTTTCGCCGGGCTACGGCTACACCGCGATCGCGGTGGCCTTGCTGGCGCGCCTGCATCCGCTGGGAGTGCTGGGGACCGCGCTGTTGTTCGGCGCGCTCGAGGCAGGCGCCAACGCGATGCAGCGCGATGCCGGCGTACCGAGCGTCGTGGTGAGCGTGGTGGAAGCGCTGCTCATTCTGCTGATCGTGGCGGCGGACCGCTGGAGTGCCCGCGTGCCCTCGCGAGCGCGTGCGGAGGCGTCGGCGTGAGCGCCCTCGACATCGGGACCGGTTTCCTCGAAGCGAGCGTGCGCACCGCCACGCCGTTGGCGCTTGCGGCCCTCGGCGAATGCATCAGCGAGCGCGCCGGGGTGATCAACATCGGCCTCGAGGGCTCGATCATCGCCGGCGCGCTGGGTGGCACCGTGGCTGCGGGCGTGATCGGCGTGGGCGGCGGGTTCGTAGCGGGGGCGATGGCGGGGATGGCGGTGGCAGCCCTCTTCGCGCTGTTCACCGTGGGGTTCAGGGCCGATCAGATCATCACCGGGACGGCGATCACGATGTTCGCACTCGGGCTAACGGGGACACTGTACCGCACCATCTTCGGCGCGTCCGGAGTGGCCCTGTCGACGCCCACCAGCGGCGTGCTGCCGGTACCGGGGCTGTCGGCCATTCCCGTGATCGGTCCGGGGTTCTTCGCGCAGCCGGTCATCACGTACGTGGCGATGCTGTTGGCGCCGCTGCTCGCCTGGTGGCTCCAGCGCACGCACGGGGGGCTCGCAGTGCGTGCGATCGGCGAGTATCCCGACGCGGCGGTGGCCGCCGGTATTGCCCCGCGTCGCTGGCAAACCCTCGCCGTGCTGTTCGCAGGGGCCATGGCGGGGCTCGCCGGTGCCACGCTGGTACTGGCCCAGGCCGGCACCTTCGTGGAGGGGATGAGCGCGGGGCGGGGCTTCATCGCCATCGCGATCGTGGTGCTGGGGCGGTGGAAGCCGCTGGGGGTGGCAGCCGCCGCCCTGCTGTTCGGTGCGGCCAATTCCCTGCAGACACTTTTTCAGGCTATGGGATGGACCGGCGTGCCGTACCAGCTGTTCCTCGCATTGCCGTATGTGCTCACGCTGCTGGTCCTCGCGGGTGCGAGCGGGCGCGCGGCGGCGCCCGCTGGGCTGGGGAAGCGGTAGCGATAGCGATAGCAGTAGCGGACGACTGAAGACTGACAACTTTCCCTTGCCACTGAATACTCCCCGCCCGCACGAGATCACGGCCACCGCCGGGAGTATTCAGGTACCAGGGAATGGTGTCAGTGCCCCGTGTGCCTCCCCGGTGTGAACACTGCCCTTGCTCATCCATCTCCCTCAACCCACCCCCCATGCACCGTTCCATTTCGCTTGCCGCCCTCGCGCTGCTGATGGTCGAGCCGCTGCGAGCCAACGCAGCCCACGCCCAATCCGGCCGCCGCCCCGTCGACGAGGCCGCTGTGATGGCCTCGGCCCGCGCCATCCACGGCAAGACGCTGTCCATCGACACGCACGTGGACATCGCCCCCGCGAACTTTGCGGAGGGTGGTCCCAACTACGCGCAGAAGCTGCCGCGTACGCAGGTGGATCTGGTGAAGATGGAAGAGGGCGGCCTGGTCGGCGCGTTTCTCATCGTGTACGTGGGGCAGTCGCCCAACCTCGACAGTGCCGGCTTCGCGCGCGCCAACGCGCAGGCGATCGAGAAGTTCGACGCGATTCATCGGCTGACCGACTAGCTGGAGCCGTCGAGTGACGAAATCGCATATACCGACGCATATGACCGCCGCATCCACAAGAGCGGCTAGCGCTTGATATTCATCGGCGTGGAGAATGGCTTCCCGATCGGCAGCGACATCACCAACGTGCAGAAGTTCTACGAGCGCGGCGGGCGGTACATGTCGCTGGCACACAATGGGCACAGCCAGCTCTCCGACAGCAACACCGGCGAGCGCGACGGCGTGTGGCTGCACAACGGCCTCTCTCCGCTGGGTCGGCAGGTGATCGCCGAGATGAACCGGCTTGGCATGATGATCGACGTGTCGCACCCCTCCAAGCAGTCGATGCTGCAGACGATCGCGCTCAGCAAGGCGCCCATCATGGGATCGCACAGCGGTGTGCGCGCGCTCTGCAACCACAGCCGCAACATGGACGACGAGCAGCTTGACGCGCTCAAGAAGAACGGCGGCGTGATTCAGTTGGTGGCGTTCAACAGCTATGTGAAGTGCAATCCGGTGAAGGATGCCGAGCGGGCGGCGGCGATCGAGGCGCTGCGCAAGGAATACGGAATTGCCGCCGGCAATCGCGCCGAGGTGCAGCGGGCGATCGAGGCGCTCCCCAACGAGAAGCGCAACGAATATCTGGCGAAGCAGGAAGACATCACCGCGCGGCGCTACCCGAGTGACCCCGCGGCCACGGTGAAGGATTTCGTGGACCACATCGACTACGTGGTGAAGCGCATCGGCATCGACCACGTGGGGATCAGCAGCGACTTCGACGGCGGCGGCGGTGTGGACGGCTGGCGCAGTGCCAGTGAGTCACTCAACGTGACCGCGGAGCTCGTACGTCGCGGTTACACGGAGCAGGAGATCGCGAAGATCTGGGGCGGCAACCTGCTGCGCGTGATGGAGCGGGTGGAGAAGGTGGCGGGGAAGTGATGGGGATCGCGTGAAGGGCGGGGAGTTTTCAGTTGTCAGTGAAAGTTGTCAGTTGTCAGTTCAACTGAGGACTGATGACTGTAACTGACAACTGAAAACTCCCGGCCGCTAACGCGATACCACCTACACCGCTTCAGACAACGACGTGAAGTTGAAGTCGCGCACCTTGAGACTCGGCATCACCACGTCGCCGCCGCCTTCGGTGCCAGCCACGCGTTCGGTGCGCCCGAGCCCTTCGACGTTGTTCAGCATGAACAGCGGCGACTCGTTGAAGCGGAAATTGCGCAGACTCTTGGTGATCTTCCCGTTCTCGATGAGGAACGTGCCGTCGCGGGTGAGCCCCGTGTAGAGGATCGTACGCGGGTCCACCTCGCGCAGGTACCACAGGCGCGTCACGAGAATGCCGCGCGTGGTGCTCTTCACCAGATCGTCCACGCTCTGGGTGCCACCCGCCATCTTGAACGTGCTGGGGCCACCGGTGGGCGTCTTGCCCTGCTTCTTCGCCCAGAAGCGCGAGTAGATGAGCTGCTTGAGCACCCCATTCTCGATCCACACCTGCCGGCCGAGCGGCATGCCCTCGAAATCCCACGGGCGTCCCTGCAGCTGCGGATCGGCCGGGTCGGAGAAGATCGTGACGCGTTCGTCCATGATCTTCTCCCCCACCTTGTTGCCGCCGCCCTGCTTCACGAAGGGGCTGCGTCCTTCGTCGGCGCTGCGGGCATCGGCATAGCTGCCGATCAGCTGCACCAGGTCGCCCACCGCCTGCGGCTCGAGAATCACCGTGTAGCGCCCCGGCTCGATCGCCACCGGGTTACGCGATAGCCGCGCCTTCTCGCTCGCCGTCTCCGCCACGCGTCGGGCATCGAGCTGCGCCCAGTCGGCGTTGTCAGCGGCGGCCCACCCGCTTCCCGTACCGTCGGTGGTACGCACGGTGAGCGTGTAGTTGGCATTGGTGCTGCGGTGATACGCGAACATCCCCGCGCTGTTGCCGATCGCCAGCGCGCCGGCACTCGTGACCAGATAGCCGGCCGCCTTGCGTGCGATCTCGAGCGCGGACAGCGCGGCCTTGGCGCGATCGTCGGCCGTGAGCGCCGCGGTGCTGTCGAACCACGAGTTGACCGGCGTGTACTGCTGCGCCGCGAGTTGTGGCATGTTCTCCGGATCTTCCGGCGCGAGACGTGCGAGACGCTCACTTTCGGTCACCACGCGCGCGATACTCTCCTCGGAGAGATCGTTGGTGGTCACCACGGCATGGCGCGCACCGAAGAAGCTTTGGACACCGAGCTGCGCATCGGTGGTGCTGCCGGCGGTGCTCACCTGATTGTCGGCAAAGCGGATGTTGCCGGCGCTGTACGTGTTGACCTGCACGTCGACCGCGTCGGCCTTGGAGCGCTTGAGCACCTTCTCCACGATCGCCTGCGCCTGCTCACGCGTGAGGATGGCGGTATTGCTCTGCATTATGCCTTCCTCCCGGTGTTGATGATGTTCACGTTGCGGAATCGCGCCGGCGGTGAACCGTGCGACACCGCGTTCACCTGCGGGGGCTGTCCCTTGCCGTCGAAGAAGGAGCCACCCAGCTCGTAGCTGCGCCTGCCGCCGATCATGTCCATGCTGTTCCAGAAGTCCGGGGTGCGGATCTGATAGGCCACGTCCTTCAGGACGCCCACGACCTTGCCGCCCTTGATCTCGTGATAGAGCTGGCCGCCGAACTGTGCGTTGTAGCGCTGCTGGTCGATGGAGAAGGAGCCGTCACCCTGAATGAGAATGCCGCGATCCGTCGCCGCGATGAGATCCTGCATGGTGAGATCCTTCTCCCCGGGCATGAGCGACACGTTGGGCATGCGCTGGAATTGCACGTTGTCCCACCCCTGCGCATACGAGCAGCCGTGCGAGCGCACCGGTCGCCCGTTCTTCTCGTACCACCAGCGCAGCCACGGTGCCTGCTCACGCGTGGTCTGGTAGTCGTTGAACATGCCGTTCTTGATGATGAGGAAGTCGTCGGGCTTCACCCCGTCGTCGTCCCACCCAATGGTGGAAAGTCCGCCTTCCTGTGAGCGATCGCCCTGGATGTTCATGATGCTCGGCCCGTACTTGAGGGAGCCCAGCATCTTCTCCGGCGGTGCCACGAAGCTCGTGCCGGCGTAGTTGGCCTCGTAGCCCATCGCCCGATCGAGCTCGGTGGGGTGACCGATGCTCTCGTGAATGGTGAGCCAGAGATTCTGCGGGTCGAGCACGAGGTCGTAGCGCCCCTGCTCCACCGGCTTGCCCGTGAGCTTGGCAGCGGCCTCCTCGCCCCACTTCTGCGCGTTCCCCACCAGATCGTTGGTGAGCACGTATTCCCAGCCGCGCGCCATCGGCGCGATCATGTTGCTGCGGTTCTGGAAATCGGTGAAATCGCTGCTGACCGCCGTGATCTGCATGGTGGGCCACGAGCGCACCACGTCCTGCTTCGTGACGGTACCGTCGGTGTTGGCGTAGTTGCGCTCGTCCTTCACGAAGAAGAACCCACTGAAGACGAACTTCACGTTCTTCGCCTTCATGGCATTCGCATTGGCCTTGATGAGCAGGTCGGCCTTCTCCTCGATCGGGATATCGAACGGGTCCTGCGTGAAGGCACTCTTCCACACGCCATCCTTCACCGCGGGCGCCGGGAGCCATTCGACCGGATTGGCGCGCGCGACCTTCGACGCCCTGGCGATGGCCACGGCTTCGCGCGCCGCGGCCGCCGCCCCGTCGGTGGTGAGAATGCGCGTGGCCGCAAAGCCCCACGTACCGTCCACCAGCGCGCGCACACCGATGCCCACCGTGTCGGTATCGGTCACGTTCTGGATCTGCTGCTCGCGGGTGAACACGAAGTTCTGCCGCTGCCGGCTGCAGCGCACATCGGCGTAACTGGCACCGGCCATCTTCGCGGCGTTGAGTGCCGCGTCCATCAGGGCACGCACATTGGCGATGTCGGTGAACGCTTCGAGGGTGCGCCAGTCGGGCGCCGGGGCGGCATGGAGCAGCCGCGGAATACCCGCAAGCGCACTGCCGGCCAGGAGGGCACCGCCAAACGCGGTCCCGCCCTGCTTCAGAAAATCACGTCGGGAGGTCATGAAAAACCGCTGACTCCGCCTAAGAGGTGGGAAACGGGCAGGGCCCGTGCATGTGGCGAACATACGGCCCCGTGCTGGCCTTCGTTTCGACACGGGTCAGACGGGCGGCGTTGCCGCCATTGAGCTCGGGGAGTACCCAGGGGGAGAGCCCAGGGGGAGAGCCGAGTCGGCAGCTGGAGAATTCAGCCGGGATAGCGGTGAGGGGGAATCACGCAGAGTCTGAGAGCTGAACCAGCGCTGGTTCACATCTCACCGTCTGCGTGATTCCCCCTCACCGCTATCCCGGCTCACCTCTCCGCCTCACCTCTCCGCCTCACCTCTCCAGCTCACCTCTCCGCCATACAACTCACCGCTCGTGGGGCTCCCCCTCACCACCCCCACCGCTCCAGCACTTCGTCCACCCGATGATCCCGCTGCGCGCGTTCCTGTGCCCACGGCACGAGGGCGCGGGCGGTATCGGTGCACAGCAGCTCGGCCTTGGGATGAATCCCCACGCGCCCCAGGTCCAACCGGTCGGCGTCCCAGCAGGCCAGCATGGTGGCATCGCCCGAAATGTGCCCATCCGTATGCAGCCGGCACGCTTCGTACAACAGCTCGAAACGCGTGTCGTCGAGATGTACCAGCGTGCCGCGCAGAGCGTGCGCGAGATCGCCGCCGCGCGTGCCATGATCGGGATCGATGTGCTCGTTCACGCGCCGTGCGTCGTGAAAGAGCGCGAAAAGGCGTACCACCTCCTCGTCGGCGCCGTTCTCCGAGGCTACGCGCAGCCCGTTCTCCCACACGCGTGCCCAGTGCAGCAGGCCGTGATACCCGGTGAGTGGGAGCGCATAACCATCGAGGATGACCTGCAGGATGGCGGGGTAGTCGTGCACGGATGCCATGGTGCGAGAGAGAAGAAGTACTGACAACGGACAACGTGTACTGGCGACTGAAAACTCCCCGCCCGAACCAGATCCCCGCTGGGCAAGGAGTTCTCAGTCTTGAGTGAATGTTCACCGTGCGCAGTTCCCTACCCCAACAACAACTCCAGCTCGGCCTTCCCGATCGCCCCCAACCCGCCGCGATCCTCACCGAGAATTGCGTCAGCGAGCGCGCGCTTGCTCTGCTGCAGCTCGAGAATCTTCGACTCGATCGTGTCGCGCGCCACCAGGCGGGTGGCGATCACGTGGCGCGACTGGCCGATGCGATGCGCGCGGTCGATGGCCTGCGCCTCCACGGCGGGGTTCCACCACGGATCGAGCAGATACACGTACTCTGCCGCCGTGAGATTGAGGCCGTGCCCACCCGCCTTGAGACTGATCAGGAAGATCGGCGGCCCCTCTGGCGCCTGAAAACGTGCCACCCGTTCACCGCGGTCTCGCGTGCGCCCATCGAGATACTCGTACGACAGCCCCACCGCGTCGAGGCGCGCCTTCACCAGGGCGAGGAAGCTGGTGAATTGCGAGAACACCAGCGCCTTGTGCCCCTCGGCCGTCAGCTCCTGCAGCGCGGGGATGAGCGCATCGAGCTTGGCACTCGGCAACGCTGCGCGGGACGGATCGGCAAGCACCGGGTGACATGCTGCCTGCCGCAGCCGGAGCAGCGCTTCGAGAATCTGCATGCGTGAGCGCGCCATCCCCGACGCATTGACCAGCGACATGACCTGCTCCGCGTAGCGCACACGCAGCTGTTCGTAGAACGCCCGCTGCCTGGGCTCGAGCTCCACTTCGAGAGTCTGCTCGGAACGCGGCGGCAGTTCGGTGGCCACCTGCGCCTTGGTGCGGCGCAAGATGACCGGCCGCAGTGCGCGCGACAGTACGGAATCGGGGCTGCCGTCGAGGGTGTCCCCACCAAACGACGATGTGCGCGTGGCGGCTCCCAGCATGCGGGCCGCACTGCTGAAGCGCGTGGATGCGCCGAGCATACCGGGATTGAGGAACTCGAAGAGACTCCACAACTCCTCGATACGATTCTCGATCGGCGTACCCGTGAGCGCGAGACGATGATCGGCCTGCAGCACGCGCGCAGCCTTCGCGGTGACCGTTCCCGCATTCTTGATCGCCTGCGCCTCGTCGAGCACCACGTAGTCGAAGCGGCGCTGTCCGAGCGACGCCACATCGCGCCGCAGCGTACCGTAGGTGGTAATCACCACGTCGGCATCGATCTCGCCAAGTGGCACGTCATCGCGGTCGGGATGACTGAGATCCACCAGACGCAGCTGCGGCGTGAAGCGCGCCGCCTCGTGCACCCAGTTGAACACCAGCGACCGCGGGACCACGAGCAGCGAGGGGCCGGCGCCAAGCACGCGGCGCGATTCGAGCAGGGCGAGTACCTGCACCGTCTTGCCGAGGCCCATGTCGTCGGCGAGGCAGCCACCGAGGTTGAAGCGACGCAGGAACGCGAACCACCCGAGTGCTTCCTTCTGGTAGCCGCGCAGTTCGCCCACGAACCCATCGGGGACCGGCTCGTCGCCAATGGCGCGGAAGTCGCGCAGCTGTTCGCGGGCGGCGGCGAGCTGTTCGTCCACGTCGGAATCGGGAAGCGCCTCCAGCAGCACGTTCACGAGCGCGAGCTGCGATTGCTTGAAGCGCAGCGCGTCGCCGCGGCGTTCACCCAGGGCAAGCATGGCCTGCCACTCGTCGAGCTGCTCCTGTGGCAGCAGTCCCACGGTGCCGTCGGGGAGTGTCACGCGGTCTTCGCCAGCGAGTCGACGCTGCAGCAGCTCCAGCAACGACAGCTCGTGTGCGCCGAAACGAACGACACCCGTGAGATCGAACCAGTCCACGCCGGAACGCGCCGAGATCGCGAGCTGTCCGGCCGCGAGCAGGCGCTGTCCGTTGTGCTCGACGATCCATCCTTCGTCAACGAGCGTACTGAGCGTACGCGACACGATGTGTGCGGGGAGCGCCAGCCCGAGGCGGTGCGCGGTGGCCGAGTACATCTCCTGCGCACCGAGTGCACGCAACCGGTTGAGCGCCGAGCGTTCCATCGAGGCCCGACGCCGGTAGAGCGTGTTGTTGGCGCGGTCGAACGCCCACGGCGTCTGCGTGTCGGCGTCGACCGAGATACCGCCGTAGCGGAATCGCACCGCGACACGCGTGAGGGGCCGTCGCGCCAGCGGCGAGTCATCGAACGTCTCGATGCACGGTACCGGCGTGATGTCCGTCTCGGTGTGCATCGCCCCCTCGGGGAGCTGCAACGCCGGCACACCGGGCGCGGCGTGGTAGCGCTGCAGGAACTCGGTGAGATCGTCGCCGAGTTCGAGGTCGCCCTCACGCCAGATCGTGTTCACCAGCGGCAGCAGGGCGCCGCCATCCACACGCGCCAACACCGAGCCGATCAGCACGAGGTCGTTGCCGATGAAGTAGTCCACGGCCTGCACCGGAACCGTCGTGGTAGCCGCTGCGGTGTCGGGGACCACGTTGGTCGTCGCCGCGCGTTCGAGCGTGGCGGTCAGGACGAACCCCGTATCGGGAGTGCCGTTCACGTGCACACGCGTGGTGTAGGGCGCACCGGCATCCCACTGCAGGGCGCGGCCATGCAGACGCGGCCGCTGACTCTTGACCATGGCGCGCCCCGTTTCGCAGATGAGGCGCAGCGTGGGCTCATAGGCACGCGGCGGAATGACGAACCCGCCTGCGGGCATCCCGGTCACGTGCGTCGCGGCGGTGGTGCCCAGCAGCAGGTTGGCGATGAGCCGGTCCGCGCCGTCGGGGGCGTTGTACCACGCTTCCGCAGAGAAGGTGAACGGGGCGGGGTCTTCCCACAGCCCGTCACGGTTGCGCCGCTGCGCGGCCACCTCCACCCGTACCCCTTCGCCGCTGGCTGGCGGCGTGAGATGCACCATGTACACGAGCCGGCGGTCCGACGGCAGCGACGGCACCCGCTCCGCCATGGGCACGAGGCGCGTGGTATTCCCCTGCGCCTCGGTGATCTGCTCCAGTGCCGCCAGCCACGGTGGCACGGGGCCGGAGCGCGGCGATCGAGTCTCTTCGTCCTCGAGCGGATTCACCACGTGTGTCAATTGGCAGGAGCGAGGGGAGACAACGGCGCAACGATGGCGCAACAAC
>CAZNZG010000014.1:20525-30329 GCA_964577455.1 uncultured Gemmatimonas sp.
ACAACGGCGCAACCCTTGAACGTAAGCGATCGCCGTGCTCAAGCGTAGCGCCGCGCCGCCGTACCTCCCCTCCTCCGTGCTTCCTGCGGTTACTTGAAGCGGATCCCGTTCGGGGCGATCGCGCCCTTGGTAGGGACGAACGGCTTGGCCGCGGGCTTGAAGCCTCCCTTGAGCGCGGGACGCTGCTGATTGGTCTGCCGGTTGTTCTCCCGGTTGTTCTGCTCCACGTCGCGGCGCGTACCCCCTTCGGCGCTGCCGCCCTTGGGGCCCACGCCGCCGTCGGTGCGCATGCTGAGCGCGATGCGGTTGCGGGGCAGGTCCACGCTCTGTACGGTCACCTTGACCTTCTGCCCCACCTTTACGGCGTCGTTGGGGTCCTTCACGTAGCGGTCGGCGATCTGGCTCACGTGCACGAGCCCATCCTGGTGCACGCCGATGTCCACGAAGGCACCGAAGGCCACGATGTTGGTGACCACGCCTTCCAGCACCATGCCAGGCAACAGATCGCTGGGCTTCTGGATGTCTTCGCGGAACGCGGGGGGCTCGAAGGCGGCACGCGGGTCGCGGCCGGGCTTCTTGAGTTCCGCCGCGATGTCCTGCAGCGTGGGCATACCCACATCGCCACTTACGTACTTGCGGAGATCGATCCGCTCCACGAGCGCGTCGTTGCCGATGAACTCGGCCACGTTCACGCCAAGGTCCTGCGCCATCCGTTCCACGAGCGCATACCGCTCCGGGTGCACGGCGCTCGCGTCGAGCGGATGCGCCCCACCACGCACGCGAAGGAAGCCGGCGGCCTGTTCGAATGCCTTGGCGCCAAGTCGCGGCACGTCCTTGAGGTCCCCGCGCGACGTGAAGCCCCCCTTGCTGTCACGCAGCGTGACGATCGCCTGCGCGAGGCTGGGGCCGATGCCGGCCACGTAGCCGAGCAGCGCGGCCGACGCGGTGTTGAGCTCCACGCCCACGCGATTCACGGCACTTTCCACGGTGTCGTCCAGGCGCTGCTTGAGCTTGGTCTGGTTCACGTCGTGCTGGTACTGCCCCACGCCGATGCTCTTGGGATCGATCTTCACCAGCTCCGCGAGCGGATCCTGCAGGCGGCGTGCGATACTGACGGCGCCGCGCAGCGACACGTCGAGCTCCGGGAATTCGGCGCGCGCCAGATCACTCGCGCTGTACACGGACGCGCCGGCTTCGTTCACCACGACCACCTGCGGACGCGGGGTGTCCATTTCGCGCAGCGCGGCCTTGGTGAGCGTTTCCGTTTCGCGGCTGGCGGTCCCGTTGCCGATCGCAATGAGCTCGGGCTTGAAGCGGTCCACCATGGCACGCACGGCGCCGGCGAAGCGGTCTTCCTGATGCAGATACAACGTGTCGGTGTGCACGAGCGCGCCGGTGGCACTCACCACGGCCACCTTCACGCCGGTGCGGAAACCGGGGTCGAGCCCGATCACCTTCTTCTCACCCGCGGGGCTCGCCAGCAGCAGCTGCTCGAGGTTGCGGCCGAAGATGGTGATGGCCTCATCGTCGGCGCGCGTCTTGAGCTCCACGCGCAGCTCCACTTCGATCGCCGGCGACAGCAGTCGCTTGTACGCATCGGCGCACACGAGCGTGAACTGCTGCAGCGCCTTCTTGCCCTGGCTCACTTCGCCGAGGAGACGCGCGTTGATTTCCTCCACCGGCGCCTCGATGCGCCACAGCAATTCACCTTCGGTCTCCCCGCGGCGAATGGCGAGCATGCGATGGCTGGGAATGGTACCCAGCGACTCGGAGAACTCGAAGTAATCCTTGAACTTGCTGTCGTCGCTCTTCTTCTCGGCGATCACGCTGCTCTTCACCACGCCCTTGGCGCGCGTGACTTCACGCACCCAGCCGCGAACGACGGCGTCTTCGGCGATCTGCTCGGAGAGAATGTCGCGGGCGCCCTGCAGCGCCGCTTCAGCCGTGGGCACTTCGCTGGGCTTGCCGTCCACCTCGGGGAGGATGAACTCCGCCGCCCTGGCGAGCGCCGCCGCGTCGTCGAGCAAACCGTCCCACAGTGCCTCCGCCAGCGGGGCGAGGCCGCGCTCGCGCGCGATCATGGCACGGGTGCGGCGCTTGGGCTTGAAGGGGAGATAGAGGTCCTCGAGCGCCTGCTTGGTGTCGGCGGCGAGGATCGAGGCCTTGAGCGCATCGTCGAGCTTGCCCTGCTCGTCGATGCTCTTGAGGATCGCGGCGCGACGGTCCTCCATTTCCTTGAGGTACTCGGCGCGCTCACGCACATCGCGGAGCTGCACCTCATCGAGGCCACCCGTCATTTCCTTGCGGTAACGGGCAATGAAGGGAAGCGTGGCGCCCTCGGCGAAGAGGGCGAGCGTGCGCTGAACCTGCTGCGGGTTGAGCGACATTTCCGTCGCCACGCGCGCCACGAGGGCGGGGGCAACGAGATCGAGGGTAGGAGCAGTCATAGGCGCGGATAGTACGCGCGGCCTGTGACAAATTGGAGGGCTTGCGGAATGCGGAGCGGCGCGTCTGTGACGCGCCGTTTATGGCAAGGAGGGAAGCAGGGGGAAGGACGTCAGGAGGAAGGGAGCAGGTGGCTTCATCCTTCCTCCTGATACCCTTCCCCCTGCCCCCTTCCTTGTCAAAAAAGGGGCCGGCCCAGCGGGCCGGCCCCACATCCTCCTCACTGGTCGGATGAAATCCCCGTCCCCTTCGCCTTCAGCATCTTCAGTGCTTCCTCGATCGCCGTCTTGAGCTCGCGATCGATCTTCTTCACCTCATCGTTGGGTGAGTTCTTCACCCAGACATCGGGCGGGACCCCGAGGTTCTCCAGGTTCTCGCCGTAATTGTTGGGCTTCGTGGGGTCGTACGTGACCACCAGCGAGCCCGGCGTGCGGATGGTGCCCCCGTTGATGAGCGTGTACGATCCCGTGGCGATCACCGCTGCCGCCGTGGGGTTGCCCACGATGCGGCCAAGACCAAGCTGACGGAACGCCATGGGCGTGACTTCACTGTCCGAGCCCGAACGCGCGTTGATCATCATGACCTTGGGGCCGGCGATCGCCTGCCGCGGACGGCGCCCCCACGTGCGCGATCCGGTGCGCTGATTCCAGAACTGATACGGCTGCCGCTCGAGGATGTCGATGAGCTCCTGGTCGATGTTGCCGCCGCCGTTGTACCGGATGTCGACGATGATCCCCTTCTTGTTGGAGAACTGATCGATCTCGTTGCGGAAGCGCGCCAGCGAGGGCTGGTTCATCGAACGAATGTGCACGTACGCAATGTCACCGTTCGTTTCCTTCTCCACCTGGGCGCGATTGGCGGCGACCCACTCCTCGTACTTGATGTCGGTGAGCGAGGTCACGCTGGCAATGCGCAGCGTACGGGCTCCCTCGCCGCCGGCACTCTTCGCCACACGTACCGGGATGTACTCGTTCATCGCCGTGGCCAGCAGGCGCTCATAGTTCTCGCCGCTCTTCAGCTCCTGCCCGTTGATGGCCAGCACGTAGTCCCCTTCGGCGATGTCGAGCCACTCCTTGTCGGCAGGGCCATCCTTGTAGATGTGCCCCACCTTGTAGCGCCCCGCCTCACTCGGCTCCAGCTCGAAGCCCAGATACCGCGTGGTGTAGACGGCGGGCATACTGCGCGACGGCGGGCCGTTCACCCCGGTGTGTGAAGCGTTGAGCTCACCGATCATCTCGTTGGCGAGGTCGTACACGTCTTCGTTCGTGGCCACGTGGCGCAGCAGCGGCTTGTAGCGCGCCTTGATCGCGTCCCAATCGCGACCATGCATCTTCTCGTCGTAGAAGCGGTACTTCATCACGCGCCACGCTTCCTCGAACAGCTGCTCACGCTCGGCACGGTGGTTCACCAGCACCGGGAAGGAGAACGCCACCGGCTCCGCGCGCTGTGGGGTGGCCAGCACCAGCTTGCTGATCTCGAAGCCGGTACCAGCCGCTTCCCCAGCGCCTTCGCCACCACGGGCAGCACGCCGGAAGAAGACGGCGCGACGATCGGCGGTGGGGATCATCTGCGGATACAGTCCCCCGGCAAGGCGACGGCGGTTGGTGCCGTCGAGGTTCATGGCAAAGAGCCCCACGTTGGGGCTTTCCGGATCCACCGGTGCCGCCTGCTGCCCGCCAAATCCACCGCCACCACCCACGGTGAAGAACACCGTACGACCGTCGCGCGAAAGGAAGAACGCGCCGACCGACAGCGTGCCACGCGTGAGCTGTCGCGCGCGCTGCTCGATGCCCGCAGCGTCGATGGTCACGGTGAGCGGCGCGGCCGCGGCCGAGCTGTCGGCACGACCGTTCTGCCCACGGCGCAGGCGCTCACGCACGAGCGGATCACCGGGATCTTCGGTGAGCTTCGCGAGTGACACCACGAACAGCTGCGACACGGCGTTGTCGCGGCTCGACGTGAACAACACGTGCTTTCCATCGGGCGTCATCACGCCGTTGCCGTCAGTGAACGGATTCCGCGTCACGTTCACCTCACGCCTGCTCCGTACGTCGAAGACGAACACGTCGGCGTTCTGATCGTCGTCGCGGCGTGTGTAGGTGAGCCAGTTGCCGTCGGCACTGTATTGCCCCACGGTGAAGCCGCCCGCCTGGTTGTACGCCAGCTCGCGCGGTGCACCACCGGCCACATCCACTTCCCACAACCGGTTGTTGCCCGTGTACGCCAGCTTCTGGCCGTTGGGTGCCCAGGTGAGATCCCCCTTCACCGACGGCTGCGTGGTGAGCTTGCGGCGCTGCGCGGAGGCAAGGTCGTACACCCACACCTCTTCGTCGCCACTCTCGTCACTCACGTACGCCAGACGGCGTCCGTCAGGCGAATACGTCTGATATCGTTCACGCCACGGGGATGACGTGACTGCCGTGCGCTCCCCCACGCCGCTCTCGGTGGGTACCACCACGATCTCGCCGTGGAAGTCCACGGCCACGTAGTCACCGGTGGGCGATGGCGAGAAGCCGTCGGCGCGGTTCGTGGTGGACAGGCTCGTGACGTCATTCTCCTTTGCATCGGCGGCAATGCTGATCGCCAGCTTGCGCGGGGTGCCGTTGGGCACGTCGATGGTCCAGAGATCGAAGTCGTTCTCGTAGATGATGCGACGGCCGTCGGGGGAGATGGCGGGAAACTGCACGCCATCCTCCTTGTGCCGGGTGACCTGCTGCGGCGCGCCACCGCTGGCGGCGATGCGCCAGAGGTTGAAGGTGCCGTCGCGCTCACTGGCGAAGTAGATCATGCCGTCGGCGCCCCACATGGGGTGCACGTCGTGCGTGAAGCCCTTGAATGCCTTGAGGTCGGTGTCGGTGAGCTCGGTGATCTGCCCCGTCTTGAGATCCTGCACCGCAATGTCGGCGTTGCTGTTGCCGCGATACCCCTTGCGCCAGTAGCTGGGGAGGCTGCGGTTGAAGGCCACCAGCGTCGCATCCTGCTTGAGCATGCCGCTGCGCCCGATGTCCATGCGCATGGGGCGCGGCTGCGTGCCATCGAGCGGCAGCAGATACAGCGGCGATCCCCATGCGGCCGCCCCGCGGTTGCTCGTCATCACGATCGCAGAACCATCGGGGGTCCAGTACAGTGCCTGGTCGTCACCCGTGAACCAGGTGAGCTGCTTCGGCTCGCCGCCGCCCACCGGCACCACGTACACATCGTTGTTGCCGAGGCGATTGCTGGTGAAGGCAACCCATTGGCCGTCGGGAGAGAAGCGCGGCATGTAGTCGCGCGCCACATGGGCCGTGAGCCGACGCGGGGCATTGCCGTCCTTGTCGGCAATCCAGATGTCGTCCTGCCATGTGAACGCAATCGTGCCGTCGTTGGCCACGTGCGCGTAGCGCGCGAACTTGATCGGCGCCGTCGTGGGTGCCTGGGCACCGAGCGGGGAGAATGTGCCGGACAGCTGCGCCGCCAGCAGCTGCTGTGCCAGCAGCGCCGCGGCGAACGCGAGAGATCGAGGGACTCGCATGGAGGCTCCAGAGGATAGACGGGCGACGCGCCAGTGGTGCGCGCCGACCCGCTATTGTGCCGATGGGTACCGTCCGTCGCCAGAGAGCCGGTATGGCCAGAACCTCGCGGAGCGACCCTCAGCGACCGTCAGTTGCACCCCGCGATCGCGCTCTCCCACAGCACGCGCCACACGCCACCCTGCCGCGACAGCACCGCCGCACCGAGCGCCACGCCATCATCGCGGCCGAAGAGCAGACGCACATCTCGGGCGCCCACCGCGCGGAACGCCAGCAGCGGTTCGGCCACCACAAGCTCCTCCTCGTGCCCGGCCGCGCGTTCGTGCCACCCCACCGTCCAGGTGGAGCTCTCATCGCTCGGTGCGTCCACCACGAGCACGAGACGTTCCTCCTTGGGGTCGTCTTCCTGATTCACCCGGCGCGCCAGCGTGGCCACCACCAGCCCACTGTCGAGCCCGCGCGCGCGCCAGGCACGCAGCACCACGAACGGCAGCGCCCGGAAGGTGGCGCTCGTATCGTCAGGCAGCTTCGACGCGAGCCGTGTGAGATCGGCGGCAAGTCTGGCCGAATCGCGTGGGGCCATCCCCTCGATCGAGTCGAGCGGCACGGCGGTCACACGACCACTCGCGAACGCCGCCGTCCACGGCGGCACGGTCACCCCGCCATCGACGGCCAGGCGCGCCACCGGCCACGCCGAACAGGCCGGATCAGAGAGGGCAGGAGCTTCCACGGTGAGCCGCGCCCCGCCCACGCGTCCGCCGCGTGAGAACAGATCGAGCCGACCATCGCCGAGCAGGGCGCCAACCCCGACCGTGTCGCCCACGGTGGTATCGGTGGCCTCCGGCAGCAGCAGCGACCCGGCGACCATCCCCCCGTCGACGGTGGGAAGCACCACGAACGGCCCGGCCGCCTCGTCCCATCCACTACTGCTGACCGTCGTACGGATGCTGTCCCGAGGAACCGGTGCCGGCACCGACGACGACGAGTCGCCCGGATCGCGCGATCCGCTGCGATCGCACCCGACCAGGAGCAGCACCGGGACCGAACAGACCGAGATCCACCACCCTGCCGGGAATTTCCGCCGCCAATGTGTGCGCATGTCTGGAAGTATGTCACGCGACGTACTGGACAGCGACATGACGGATCCTGACCATTACGCTACCCGGGATCGAGGTGCTACCCCGCTCCCCTCGGCTTGGCTCACTCACGTCCCCGACCGTGCATGCCCCACGCTGCCATGACCGCCCCGCCCAACCGCCTGCTCAACGCCCTCGGACTGCACCGTCCCGAGCTTCGCGCGTGGGCCATGTACGACTGGGCGGTGTCGGCGATGCAGACCGTCATCACCACCGCCGTCTTCCCCATCTACTTCATCTCGGTGGCCGGTGCCGAGATGTCGAAGCCGGAAGCCACGGCATGGTACTCGTGGGCCAACACCGCCGGCGCGATCCTCATTGCGGTGCTGTCCCCGATCCTCGGGGCCGTGGCCGACTACCGCTCGGCCAAGAAGCGCTTCCTCAGCGTGTTCATGCTGCTCGGCGTGTTCAGCACGATGGGCATGTACTTCATCATGCAGGGCGACCTATTCCTCGCCTGTACCCTTTTCGTGCTGTCGCTCGCCGGCGCCACGGGCAGCATGACGTTCTACGAATCGCTGTTGCCGCACATCGCGCGCGAAGACGAGATCGATCGCGTGAGCACCGGGGCCTACGCCATGGGCTATATCGGCGGCGGACTGCTGCTGGCGCTCAACCTCGCGTGGATCAGCAATCCCGCCCTGATCGGGCTCCCCACGGGAGACAACCTCACACCGGAACAGTCCACCCTGCCCGCCCGGCTCGCCTTCGTCTCGGTGGGTGTGTGGTGGCTGCTGTTCAGCATTCCCATGCTCCGCGGCGTGCCGGAGCCGCCGCGCCTCATCGAGACCGACGAGGCGCCCACCGGCAATCCGTTCACCGTGGCCTTTTCGAGACTGCGCGAAACACTCGGTGAGCTGCGCCTCTACAAGCAGGCGTTTCTCACCATGCTGGCCTTCACCATCTACAACGATGGCATCCAGACGATCGTCCGCATGGCCACGGTGTTCGGTGAAGAGCTGGGGCTTCCACGCTCCGATCTCATCACGGCCATCCTGATCGTGCAGTTCGTGGGCATTCCGTTCGCCTTCCTCTTCGGCACGCTGGCGTCGAAGCTCGGCAACAAGGGATCGATCGTCCTTGGCCTCGTGGTCTACACCGCCATCTGCATCTACGCGTACAGCATTCATACCGTGACCGAGTTCTACGTGCTGGCCGGCATGGTGGCGATGGTGCAGGGCGGTACGCAGGCACTCAGCCGCTCACTCTTCGCGAGCATGGTACCCAAGCACAAGAGCGGGGAGTTCTTCGGGTTCTACAGCGTGTTCGAGAAGTTCGGTGGTATCCTCGGCCCGGCGGTGTTCGGCATTGCGGTGAGCAGTACCGGCAGTTCGCGGAGTGCGATCCTGTGGGTGATCTCGTTCTTCGTGGTGGGCGGGGCGCTCCTGATGCGCGTGAACGTGTCCGAGGGTGAGCGTGCGGCGCGCGAGGCCGACGCCAGCCTGCGTGCCGCCTGACGGCCCCACGAGCGTCCGTGCCCGTGCTGTACGACCTCTTCAAGCCCGTCGTGGCGGTCGCACTGCGGTGGTATTACCGCCGCGTGTCCGTCACGGGGATCGAGCGCATTCCGCGTGAGGGGCCGGTATTCCTGGCGGTGAACCATCCCAATGCGTTGGTGGACGCGCTGGTGGTGGGGATGGCGACACCGCGACGGGTGGGCTTCACCGCCAAGGCCACGCTCTTCGCCAATCCTCTCGTCGCACATGTCCTCACCCGCGCGGGGGTGATTCCGCTCCGCCGTGCTGCCGATGAGGCGAAGCGCGGGAGTGACGCCGCCGGTGATCCGTCGCGCAATGCCGCGTCGTTCGACGCCGTTGCGCAGGCGCTCGCACAGGGCGCCGCCATCGTGATCTTTCCCGAAGGGAAGAGCCACGACGATCCGCGCCTTGCCCCGCTGCGCACCGGGCTCGCGCGCATGGCAATGCACGCGGCGCAGCAGTTCGGCGTGCGTGGCATCCGCATCGTTCCCGTGGGGCTGCTGTTCGAGCGCAAGGAGGTCCCGCGTTCCCGCGTCCTCCTGCAGGTGGGGGAGCCGATCGACGTGGACGCGATGCTCGCGGCCTCCGTGCAGGTGCAGACGCTCACGGAGGTGGTGGCTGATCGGCTCCAGGCGGTCACCCTCAACTTCGAGAGTACCGATGATGCCGAGCGCCTGCAGATGGTGGGCGCCACCCTCGCGGCCTTGTTGTCACCGACACCCGCGATCGGGGACGACGACACCCCACTCGGTGACACGCTGGCGGTGGTGCGGCGACTCGAGCGGGCGCGACGCCTGATGCTGGAGCGTCAGGACGTGGCCCTCGAAGCACGTGCGTCTGCCTTCGAGACTCGGGTACGCGCCTTCCGCGCGCGACTCGACGAATTGCAGCTCGATGTGCACGATGTGGCGATCAACGCCGGCACCGCGCAGGGTATTCGCTTTGCCGTACGCGAACTCCTGCTGGCGAGCATCATGGCGCCGGTGGGCGCCTGGGGGCGGCTCACACATGCGCTGCCGATTCAGCTCACCCGCGTCCTCGCGCTGCGCAACGTGACCTCACGCGACGAGCCGGCGATGAAGACGCTGGTGCTGGGACTCGTGCTCGTACTACTCGCCTATGCGACCGAGACGGCCATCGTGGGATGGCTGCTTGGCCCGTGGGTGGCACTCGCATTCTTCCTCACGCTCGTGCCATCGGCCAGCAGTGATCTGCGCTACGGAGACCGCATGCGTC
>CAZNZG010000015.1:0-4146 GCA_964577455.1 uncultured Gemmatimonas sp.
GCGTGGCGCTGTTGTTGCCCACCTCCACATACGGGAAGGTGTGCGCGCCGCAGGCGTTGCCCACGAGCATCGAGTCGCACTGCGTGTAATTGCGTGCGCCCTCGGCCTTGGGGAGGATCTGCACCTTGCCGCGATAGCTGTTCTGCCCCTGCATGGCACTGATGCCCTTCGAGACGATCGTGCTCTTCGTATTGCGGCCGATATGGATCATCTTCGTGCCGGTGTCGGCCTGCTGCTTCTTGCTGGCGACGGCCACCGAGTAGAACTCGCCCACACTGTTGTCGCCCTGCAGGATCACGCTGGGGTACTTCCAGGTGATCGCCGAACCGGTCTCCACCTGCGTCCACGAGATCTTCGCGTTCGTCATCGCCTTGCCGCGCTTGGTGACGAAGTTGTAGATGCCGCCCACGCCGTTCTCGTCACCGGCGTACCAGTTCTGCACGGTGCTGTACTTCACGGTGGCGTTGTCGAGCGCCACGATCTCCACCACGGCCGCGTGCAGCTGGTTGGTGTCGCGCTTCGGCGCGGTGCACCCTTCCAGATAGCTCACGTACGATCCCTCGTCGGCCACGATCAGCGTGCGCTCGAACTGTCCCGTCTCCGCGGCATTGATGCGGAAATAGGTGGACAGTTCCATGGGGCAGCGCACGCCCTTGGGGATGTAGCAGAACGAACCGTCGGAGAAGACGGCGCTGTTGAGCGCGGCGAAGAAGTTGTCGCTGTAGGGGACCACGGAACCGAGATACTTCTGGATCAGCTCCGGGTGTTCGCGCACGGCTTCGCCGAACGACATGAAGATCACGCCGTGCTTCGCCAGCTCTTCCTTGTACGTGGTGCCGACCGAGACGGAGTCGAATACGGCGTCGACGGCCACGCCCGCGAGGCGCTTCTGCTCGGTGAGCGAGATGCCAAGCTTGTTGTACGTCTCGAGCAGCGCCGGATCGACTTCATCGAGCGATCCGAGCGGCTTCACCGACTTCGGGGCGCTCCAGTAGCTCGCCGCCTGATAGTCGATCGGCGGGTAGGTCACGTTGGGCCAGTGCGGCTCCGTCATGGTCTGCCACCGGCGGAACGCCTTGAGGCGCCACTCGAGCAGCCATTCGGGCTCCTGCTTCTTGGCCGAGATGAAGCGGACGGTGTCTTCCGTCAGCCCCGGCGGAAGCGTTTCCGTGTCGATGTCGGTCGTGAAGCCGTACTGGTACTCGCGATTGACCAGCTGCTCGATGGTCGAACTCATGCCTGCTCCTGTTTCACCGTCGAAAGGTGACCTGAAACGCCGTATTCACAGTGACCGCAGCCGCCCAGCCGATGCGCATGGCGCACGAGCGGAACACCCAGCAGCCGTTCCACGAACTTTTCCTCGACTGCACAGGCCTGCGGAAATCGCTCGGCGATTTCGCGGACCGCACAGTTATGAATGCGCAGCGTAAGGGTGGAAGTTGCCTCCACCCCCTCCTGCTCCGCGGGAAGTCCCGCGTCCTGCGCCACCGAACGCTCGACGCGCACGGTTTCCGCCATGTAGCCCTTGGCGCTCAACAGCTCGGCCACCAGCGGCACGCGCTCCTCGAGGGGCAATGCTTCCAGCACCGGGGCCGCCTCATCGGCGAGCCGCCGCCACTCCGCCTCGAGCACGGCCTCCACCGCCTGATCGCCAGTCTGGGCCCGCAACGCCTCGAGCGCCGTGGCCAACACCTGGACGTACGAGCGAGGGAAGAGCGCTTCTCCCGCCGGGGTGAGCGAGAAGGCATAGACCGGAGCGCCCACCCCGCGCACCGTGCGCTGGTAACGGACCAGTCCATCCTCCTCGAGCGCCTTCAGGTGCCGACGCAGTGCGTTGGCCGTCAGGCCGAACTGCTCGCCGAGTTCGGACGCCGTGAGCGGTTGCGCCTTCTTGAGCGCTACCAGCAATTCGGCCCGAACGCCACGAAACCCTCCAAGCGCGCCAACGACATCCTCCATGACCGAGAATATAGTTCGGCTTTGCCGTTCGTCAACGAAACCGTTGACGAATTGGATAGGTCTTAAGTCGTACTATTGCGAGCTCAGCTGTGCTGCGAGGATTGCCGGTGCCCGCGTGACATGCCTTCACGGTCACCCGAAACGCCGAGTCCGATCCGGTCGCCGACCACGACGGCTGCTTCATCAATCGACTGTTTCGCTGGCCGCCATCACGGTGTAGCTTGGGCGTGACCGACCGTCCCCGCCACGCCGCCGCATGCGTACGCAGCTCGCCGCGGTGCACGAGCTGCCGGCGGTCGGCGCATCGGCGCGTGCGGTTCATTCCCCCAAGAGGATGTTCAGGTAGTGCGTCTGTCTGTTTCGGTCGCGGTTTTCGTGCTTTTGCTAGGGCTGTACGCCCTGTTTCGTGCGTCACGCATGAACCGGCGGTCCATCGAGCGCGATGGGCTGTCGCGCTTCCGTGACGCCTTTCGCGGTCGTTACCCGGAAATCCTGTTGGCTCAGGTGTATGGCTACCTCGCTGAGCGTCATGGGGCGCAGGAGCCGCATTACATCGTGAACCCGTCGGACGATCTTCAGCGGGTGTACGGGTTGGTCGACCTCGATCTCGAGGATGCGGTGCTGGTGATCGCCGACCGTGCCGGTGCGCGCCTTCCGCGGGCGCAGGAGCTCGACGGACTCAAGACCGGCGTGCGCAGTGTGGAAGACCTGCTGCGCTTCCTCGAGCCGTACTTCCGCCCGGAAGTGGTCAAGGGGTGAGTGCTGCCTGACGCGCCCCGCCTGCTGGCGGCGGCGGCTGTTGCATTGCTGCTGTCTGCCTGTTCCCGTGGTGCGCCGGCGACGGCACCGCTTCCCGAGCCGGTCCCGGCCGAATCCCGTGGCGAGATCGGCCCCGTGCCCGAGCACGCCGGTCCACGCAGCGTCGCCGTGACCGACGAGGACCTCGCGCTTCTCTGGCAGCGGCAGTTGATGGTGCCGGTCCAGGGGTATACGCGCGGCATGCTGCGCGACAACTACGCGGCCCGTCGGGCGAGGGGGAAGATCCACGGCGCGCTCGACATCATGGCGCCCCGCTCCACGCCAGTGCTGGCGGCGGCCGATCATGTCATCGGTCGCCTGTTCGAAGGGCCCGTGGGTGGTATCGTGATCTACGCCTACGACGACGAGGAGCGCTTCGTGTACTACTACGCGCATCTCGATCGTTACCGGCGTGGGCTCGCGGTGGGCGACCGAGTCGCCAAGGGCTCCGTGATCGGCTACGTTGGAACGACGGGGAATGCACCACCCAACGCCCCGCACCTGCACTTTCAGGTGATGAAGAGGGGGCGCGGTCGCGCGTGGTGGGATGGTCCCCCGATCAATCCGTATTCGTTTTTCGCCACCGACGGGGTTCGTCCATGAGCATGACCGGCAAGGAGCGCGCAGCGCTGCGTTCCGAGGCACACCATCTCGACGTGCAGGTCCACATCGGACATGCGGGGCTCACGCCCACGCTGCTGCAGTCGCTCGATGATGTGCTGCGCACACGTGAACTGGTAAAGGTCCAGGTCGCGAAGGCCGGTGACCTGTCGGCCAAGGAGGCCGCCAACAGCTTGGCCGAGCAGATGGGGGCGGAGGTGGTCCAGGTGATCGGCCGGACGTTTACGCTCTTCCGCGAGAATCCCGACCTCAAGCGCGGCGACCTGCCTCCCTGGCGCAAGTAGGATTCGGCACTTTCCTGCCTTGTTCGCCGTTCAGACCGTTGTATCTTCCCGTTTCGACAGCCACATCCATTCCGGTCGGTCAGACCCGAGCTTCGTCACATGCCCTACGTCATCACTGAAGCCTGCATTTCCGTCAAGGACAAGTCGTGCGTGGACGTCTGCCCCGTCGATTGCATCTACGAGGGTGAGGACCAGCTGTACATCCAACCCGACGAGTGCATCGACTGCGGCGCGTGCGAGCCGGAGTGCCCGGTGACCGCGATCTTCCCCGAGGAAGATGTCCCGGTGCAGCTCAAGAGCTTCATCGGCAAGAACCGCGAAGTCTTCAGCGGTCCGAACCCGCCGGGGCGCCCCACGCGCTGAACCGCGGGACGGAGGAACGGGCCGGAGCGCATGCGCTTCGGCCCGTTTGCCTTTTGGGTCGGACATCCGACTTCCGATTTCCAAGGTCGGACGTCCGACTTCCGACTTCAGACAGGCCTCG
>CAZNZG010000015.1:4246-29835 GCA_964577455.1 uncultured Gemmatimonas sp.
AGGTCCGAGGTCGGAAACGGCGTTCAGATGGTCGGACGCCACGGTGCCGCGGCGGCGCCGCGCTGCGGCACGGGCGACCCCGACCCGGCACCCCGACCCCGCGCCACGACCCGCGCGCCCCAACCACGCGAACCCCGTCGCCCACCCCCTGGCGTCTGCCTATCGGATTGTCGTCTCGGACCCTCTGGCGTCCAGGCCAGTCTGATGGCCGAACTCGGACGTCTGACGTCTGACGTCTGACTTCCGACTTCAGACAGGCCTCGAGGTCCGAGGTCGGAAACGGCGTTCAGATGGTCGGACGCCACGGTGCCGCGGCGGTGCCGCGCTGCGGCACGGGCGACCCCGCACCCCGACCCCGCGCGCCCCAACCACGCGAACCCCGTCGCCCACTCCGTGCCGTCTGCCCGTCGGATCGTTGTCTCAGACCCTCTGGCGTCCAGGCCAGTCCGATATCCGACCTCAGAACTCCGACGTCAGAAATCCGACCTCAGCTGTTCACAGCGTGCCCTTGTACCAGAAGGCTCCAATGAGCGCCACGTACTGCAGGATCGTCGAGCGCTCGCTCCAGATCGCTTCCTTCCAGTCGTGCGGCCCTTCCGTGGCGCCCGCGGGCGGGCGGCCGAACCAGCGCGGCGTGCGCTGCTTGTAGTCCAGATACTCCTGCCCGAAAATCGACTCCAGTACCCCTTCCTCGTAGCGCACGATCAGCGTGTACTCGATCGCGAAAATCAGGATCGCCACCGGGATGAACCAGAACACGCCGCTCACGACCGTGAAGCCGATCCACGCGAGGAAGTTGCCCACGTAGAGCGGGTTGCGGCACCATGCGAAGGCGCCGTAGGTGACGAGACGCTGCACCTCGCGCGAGCGGCGCCGGGTAACCGTGCCCGCCGCCGCGACACCCGCCGTGCGGATCATCTCGCCGATCGCCACGATCAGCAGCCCCACGATCCACGTGGTCTGGGTCTGCGTACCCGGGGCCAGGAGCGGCACCGCGAGAAAGGGGACGGGAAGCCAGCCGCGGTTCTTGAAGAGCACCTGCCCGATACGGGCGGCCGTGCTGCGTTCAGCTTCGGAAATGGTGGGCGCGGCGGCGTTCGTGGTCATCCCAGCGTGGAGAGAAAGTCGGAAAGGGCGTGAGTCGTCGCGGCGGGGCGCTCGAGACAGGGCACATGCCCCGCTCCCGCGATGATCTCGAGGCGCACACGCGCCGCCTGAGGCAACGCCTCGGCGATCGCGCGGGCCTCCTTGATGGGCGTCAGCACGTCGTCCTCTCCCACCAATACGAGTGTCGGAACGCTAATCGTCTGGAGCGTCCCGCGTGAGTCCGGCCGGTCCCGCAGGGCGTGCAGCGCCCCCGTGATGCCGGCGGCCGACTGACGTCCCATCATCGCGCGCAGCGCCGCCACCACCTCCGGGCGACGCTCGCGCGTGCCGGCCCCCACCATCCCACCGATCTGCGCGTCGGCGATGGCCCGCACGCCGTCGCGCCGCACCAGCGCCATCAGCTCGTCGCGACGCCCCCTGGTCTCCTCGCTGTCCGCGCCGGCCCGCGTGTCGCAGAACACGAACGCGCGCACACGGTCCGGGTGGCGTCGCCAGAGGGCCATGGCGATGTAGCCCCCCATCGACAGCCCGCACACCACGGCGCGCTCGATCCGCAGCCAGTCCAGCAGTGCCACCACGTCGTCCGCATACTGGTCCATGCTGTGCGGACCGTGCGTCGACGACTGGCCGAACCCCCGGATGTCGGGCACGATGCAGCGCGCCTGCGGGGCGAGGGCCACCCGCTGCGCTGCCCACAGCGTACGATCGTGCGGAAAGCCGTGGAGAAACACGATCGGTTGTCCGTCCCCCTGATCGTCGTAACCGATCTGGAAGCCCGCGAACTGTGCGATCACGCCACCCCCGGGTCGTTGCGCGCCGGTTCGCCCTCGTCGCTTCCCGCAGGCGGCACGATCGGCCCGCGGTCCGCCTCGCTCATCACCACCTCGGGACGCACGTCGGCGTGCATGAGGTGGTGGCGTATGCGGTTGTACTTCACCAGCGCCTTCTCCCGGGCATTCTCCCGCTCGGCCATCATGCGCAACGGGACCAGCACCGCCGCCGTGAGCGGTACCGCCACCATGAGCCCGAGGAAGCCGAAAACGAGCGTCATGAGCGTCTGCGCCACCAGCGTGATGGCCGGCGGGAGATCCATTTCGCCCCGCATGAGATACGGGATGAGCAGGTTGTTCTCGAGGAACTGGATCCCCCAGTAGGCAATCGCCACGGCGAGCGCCTTCTCCGGCGAATCCACGAAGCCCATGAGCACGGCCGGAATGGCGCTCAGCAGCGGCCCGACCGTGGGAATGAATTCCAGCAGCCCCGCGATGAAACCGAGCGCGAACGCCGCCTTCACGCCGAGCAGCATCAGCACGGTGAAGGACACCGTACCGATCACGATCATCGCGATGAGCTGCGTCACCAGCCACTTGCGCAACACCTTGGCGATTTCAGCGAGCACGATGCGCGTCTGGGCGCGCGAGGTGGCCGGCACCGCCGCCAGGATCCAGCCGCGGTAGACGTCGGGCTCTGCCGCGATGTACATCGCCAGGAAGATGAGCAGTACAAACGCCGTGATGGCCGCCAGCGTGTTGGAGACGAACGAGAACAGGTACTTGGAGGCGGTGCCGATCCCCTCGTTCAGGCGCCGCTTGAGCACGTCGGTTGCCGATTCCTGCTGCGCCACCGGGCCCCCCATGGTGGCCCGGCCAGATGGGGTGGGCATCGCCTGACCAGCCGCCGCCTGACCCGCCGCCTGACCGGCCGCCTGACCCGCCACGCCCGGACTGGGGGCGGGTTGGCCCACGGCGGCGCGCACCGTGTCGGCGGGGGAGACGGTCCCCGTGGCTGAGGAGATGAGCGAGCCGATCAGCCCGCCGCGCTTGCTGTCGATCCAGCTCTGCACCTTGGTGATGGCGGCGGGAAACTCCCGCTGCAGCTGCCGCCCCTGTTCGATCAGGGTGGGGGCTGTCCACGCCAGGACGCCGCCGATCGCGCCCAGCGTGCCAAGGACGATCAGGGCCGAGGCGATCCCTCGGCGGATCCGGAAGCGCTCGAGATAGTCCACCCCGCGCCCCACGGCCAGCCCGAACAGGGTAGCCAGAAACACGAGAATGACCAGCGAGTGCACCGACCAGAGGAGCTGGAGCCCGAACCAGACGGCCAGGACGGCAAAGGCCGCCCGGGTCAGGTCGGTCGTGCGCCACCCGCGACGCTCCGGGGGCAAGGGGTCGGGAAGCAAAGTCTCGTCAATAATGGTCATGGTCCCGAAACTACCGTTCGTTGTAGCTTACAGGGAGACATGCCTTCGCCTGCTCCATTCTATCTCGACACGGCAGACGCCGTTGATCGCTTTCTGTCCGGTCTGACCGGCGTGCGCGCTATCGCGCTCGATACCGAAGGCGCGAGCTTTCATCGCTTCGTGGACCGCATCTATCTGCTGCAGATGTCCACGCTGCATCACGAAGCGGTCATCGACCCGCTTCCCATCGGCACGCCCGCGAAACTCGGTGCGCTGCTAGAAGACCCCGACATCGAAGTGGTGTTGCACGACGCGGACTACGATCTGCGCCTGCTGCATCAGGACTATGGCTGGCGCGTCACCCATCTCTTCGACACCCGCGTGGCCGCGCAGTTGCTCGGCATTCGTGCGTTCGGTCTCGCGGCGCTGCTCGAGCAGTTCTTCGGCCTGAAGCTCGACAAGAAGCACCAGCGCGCCGACTGGAGCATGCGTCCGCTCACCGCCGACATGCTCGACTACGCCGCGCAGGACACACGCCACCTGCTCGGGTTGCGTGACCGTCTGCATGGTGAGCTCGAGAAGAAGGGGCGCTGGCACTGGGCCAAGGAGGAGTTCACTCGCGCCGAAGGCACGCGGTGGGAGAACGACGGTGAAGATCAGGCGTTTCTCCGTCTCAAGGGCGCGCGCGACCTCACGCGCCGCGAACTCGCGCGCCTGCGTGAGCTCGTGAAGTGGCGCGATGCGATCGCCGCGGAGCTCGATCGTGCCACGTTCCGCGTGGCGGGCAACGAAGTGCTGCTCGACCTCGCGCGCGTGGCGCCCACGTCGCGCGAGGCGCTGTTCGCGGTGAAGGGATTCCCTCGCGGCATGAACGACGCGCGCGCCGCCGAAGCACTCGCTGCCGTGGCACGCGGCAATGCCGTCGGCGAGTCGGAGCTGCCGCGATTCCCCAAGAGTGCGCGCTGGGACAAGGATCCGGATTTCGACGATCGCGTGGCCAAGCTCAAGAGCGTGCGTGATGTGGTGGCCACGAAGCTCGATCTCGATCCCGGCGTACTCTGCTCACGCGATCGCATGGAAGCGGTGGCGCGACGGAAGCCGCGGCATGTCGACGATCTCGGGGCCATCCCCGAGCTTCGGCAGTGGCAGGTCGAGGTGCTCGGCGCCGATTTCGTGAAGGCGCTGGCGAGCTTCAAGGACGACTCACCGTACAAGCCGGGGTGAGGTCGGAACACCCAAGGTGACAGGAAGACAGAAAGGCGGCGGAGGCGGTGGAGACCACGGGTCTCTGCTGCCTCCGCCGCCTTATTGCCTCCGCCGTGATCGTGGACGTTTGACATCTGTGCTGTTGCGCTGGCGCAACAGACTGGTCGACCCATGCATCGGACCGGTGTGGCGCCCAACCATCGACCGCGCTTCACGTCATGCAGCCTTCCCGCTTCCGACCACCGGTAAGATGCTGATGTGAAATGATTTACGACTCAATTGCCCGCCTTGGTCGGCAGGCGATCGACGGGCTGCGTCCGCGGCATACGAGGTGCTACAAAGTGGTGACCTGAACTCGGTTTTCACCGGTTGCCCCGCGATGAGACTCTCCCTCCCGTCCGTCCTGAGCGCGCAGATGCTGAGCGACACCGTGACCCGTCGCTATATCGGGATCACGACTGCCGCCTGTCTGGTGGACCTCGCCACGAAGTGGGTGGCGGTTCGCTCCTTGGGAGAGTGGGGCCTCTACACCATCAGCGAGCGGTTCTCGTTCACGCTCGTCTGGAACACCGGTGCGGCGGGTGGCCTGTCGGTCGGCCCCTTCACCTGGCTTATCAACGTGGTGGTCACGCTGGCGGCGCTCTATCTGGTGGCGACGGTGGTTCGCCCGATGGCCGCGGTTGATCCGCGCGCCACGATCGCGCTCGGTCTGGTGAGTGGCGGGGCGTTCGGCAATCTGTTCAGCATCGTCGCGGGACCGCGCGGCGTGGCGGACTTCATCGCGGTGCGGCTGACCGAGAAGACCACCATGGTCGCGAATGTTGCCGACCTGTTCCTGTGGGCGGGGGCGCTGCTGCTGATCCCCGTGGGCGCCACGCTGGTTCATCTCGTGCGCGCGGAGCGGGCGGAACGCCGGGCCGCGGTCTTTGCGGTTGATCCGGAGTTGGCCTAACGCCGGCCGCGGCGAAAGCCGACGCGGGGGAACGAGGAGAGCAGGAGCAAACAGAAAGACCCGGAGCGCATGTGCTCCGGGTCTTCGTCTTTGCCCCCTGCTTCCTGCGCCCCGCGCTCTGCCCCTGTTGCCCGGGCAGTTTGCCGCTAGAAGCCCATGTACGCCCGAACCCGCGGCTCGATGCGCTCGGGGGTCCAGGGCGGCGACCAGACAAGGTTCATGACCACGTCGGTCACCCCGGGCACGGTGCGGAGCTGCTGCTCGGCCTCACCCATGATTTCCGGGCCGGACGGGCACCCCGGGGAGGTCAGGCTCATGTCCACACGAACCGCCGAGCCATCCACGACGATGTCGTAGACGAGGCCGAGGTCCACGATGTTGAGGTTGAGCTCGGGATCCTTCACGCGCCGCAGCGCCAGCTTGGCCTGATCGGCGGATACGGCTCCGCCAGTCGACGCGCCCTCGGCGGGCGGCTCGGCGGCGGCCGGCACTTCTGCCTGATCGCTCATGACTTCGTCCATGACGGGGTCCATGCCGTACTATAGCGCCCCGCGCAATCCCCTGTTCCCGGTTCGGGATTCCTGTGCACGAACGCCCAAGATCAGAGCGGAGGCGGCGGAGACAGCGAGGGCAGCGGAGAGCCCCATCACTCCGCTGCCTCTGCCGACTCTACTGCCTCCGCTGCCATCCTGGACGTTCTATGTGCGGGCGGACTTCTTCTTGGCGGCCGGTTTCTTGGCGGTGGCCTTCTTGGACGCCGACACCTTGGACGCGGACTTCTTCGCCGTCGTCTTCCTGGCGGTGCTCTTGGCAGTGTTCTTGGCCGAGCCCTTCGCCGCCTTGCTGGCCTTGGACGATGTGGAGCCCTTCGCCTTGCTCGACGTGCCCTTCTTCGCGGTGGCCCGCTTGGCGGCGGCGCGCTTGGCGGCGGCGCGCTTGGCGGCGGCGGCCTTGCGACGGGCGGCGGCGCTGGTGGCGCGGCGCGAGCGCAGCGGCCGGTTCCAGTCCTGCGCCAGGTCGGCACGGAAGCTTGCCGGCATGGCACGGACCCCGTCGGGGTCGTCCATCACGGCCAGCACCGCGGCGTCTGCCAGATCGTTGCGCACGTCGGCGATGACCTTGCTGGGGCGGCGGGCGCGGGCGGCGTGCACGCGATTGGTGAGCAGCACGACGAACATCTGCCGGTCCGGGTCGATCCAGAGCGACGTACCCGTGAAGCCGGTGTGCCCGAACGCGCGCTCCGACATGAACTGCCCGCAGCCGGCGCCGCCGGCGCAGGTATCCCAGCCAAGAGCCCGATGCCCTGCCGCCCGGCGGGTGAAGAGCTGCACCGTGCTGTCGGAGATCACCCGTACCCCGTTGTACCTGCCGCCGTCGAGGAGCATCTGCGCAAAGACCGACAGGTCGGCGGCGGTGCTGAACAGCCCGGCGTGTCCGGCGATGCCCCCCAGCGCATGAGCGTTCTCATCATGCACCTCGCCGCGCAGCGGATAGCCGCGCGGTGGGGCGATTTCGGTGGGGGCGGTGCGAACCACGTCATGATCAGCCACGCGGAAGCGCGTGTCGGTCATGCCAAGCTTCTGGAAGACCGACTTCTGCAGCAGGTTCTCGAGCGACTGCCCGCTCACCTCTTCGGCGATGAAACCCAGCAGGTCGGCGCCCAGATCGGAGTATTCGTAGCAGGCGCCCGGCGTGCAGTTGATCGGTGACGCCAGGACGGCGGCGCGTGCATCGGCAGGCGACCCGGCGATGCGCCACAGCTCACGGCCGGCGGAGAGGCCGGCGCGGTGGGTCAGCAGGTGATGGACCGTGACCCGGTCGCGCAACCCGCCGCTGAACGCGGGGAGGTAGCGGGACACCGGGGCGTCGAGTTCCAGCTTGCCCTGGTCGTACAGCACCATGATGGCCGTGGTCGTGGCCACCACCTTCGTGAGCGACGCCAGGTCGTAGATGCTTTCCTGGGCCGTCACCCGCGCCTTGCGGCTCCAGTCGAGCGTGCCGAAGCCGCGCGACCAGACCGCGTAGCCCTTTCGGCCCACCACGACGGAGGCCCCGGGGTACCCCCCGGCCTCCACGCCGCGTTGCACGACCCGGTCGATCGTGGCCAGACGCTCGGCCGACATGCCCACGGCCGCGGGCTCCCGTTCGGGGAGGCCGCCGGGAGCGGGCAGCGCGACGCGGGTGACGTCGGCCGCGGCTATGGCGAGCGCGGTGAGCAGTAACACCAGAACGATCCGGCCGTAGGGGGTGGCAGGGAGTCAGGGGCCGGCGCTCGGTGCCGGTAACGTGACGAACTCCTTGTGCCTCAAGGGCATCTAAGGCGCAAGGCCGTGCCCGTCAATACCCCGGACGGATGAATGGGTCCGAGGCAACCATCCTTCCCCTGCCCGTGACAGATTGCACGGAACCCATGGAAACCGACGCTGCCATCGTTCGACGGGCGATCGAGGGGGACGAGCGCGCCATGCGGCTGCTGTGGAACCAGCACGCGCCGCATGTGGACGCGGTCGTCCGCCGCCTCGCCGGCGATCCCGACCTCGCGCAGGACATTGCGCAGGAGGTCTGGATCCAGATTTTCCGTGCCCTCCCGTCATGGCGGGGGGACGCGAAGTTCAGCACGTGGATCCATCGGGTGGCGATCAACCGCACGCTCAACGCGCTACGCCGCGTGAAGCGGCTGGCGGCGGCGGAAACCGCGATCGAGGAGGATTCCGCCTTCGTGGAGCAGGACGCCGAGCGCAGCCTGCTGGCGCAGACGATCGAGGAGGCGACGCGGAAGCTGTCGCCTGGCGCGCGCACGGTGTTTCTGCTGCACGACGTGGAAGGGTACACGCACGAGGAGATCGCCGAGGAGTTGGGGATCACTGCCGGCGGCTCCAAGTCGCAGCTGTTCAAGGCGCGCGCGAAGCTGCGTCGGCTGCTCGCGCCGCTGGTCGAGTCGATGCAGGAACGTGGCGATCAGGACCGGCGCTTCGCCGGCGAATTCGGTGGCAACTATGGTGGAAGCTATGCAGCCCAGTAACACCCATCTCGATCCCGAGCGGCTGGCCGCGTTCGACGTCGAGCTGTTCACTGCCGACGAGCAGTCCCATCTTTCCTCGTGCGCCGTGTGTCGCGCCGAATTGGGGGCCGTGCAGTCGCTCGTCACGATGGCGGCAGCGGTCGGAGCGCAGGCGGTGGCCGCCGATGCCCCGCGGCTGGTCGAGTTCGATGTCATCGCCGCCGGCCTCCGGACCGGGCACCGCGCCGGCGATGCGGCTGAGCCGCTCCGTGCCGCGACCGTGCGCGTCGAGCGCGGCATGGTCTCGCTGCGCCGACGGACGTTCGCGCCGCTGCTGCGTCGGGTGGCGGCCGCGTTGCTTCTGGTGAGCGGCGGCGCCGTGCTCGGTCGCATGAGTGGCAACGTCGGCGGCGCGGTGGACAGGGGCGCGATGGCCATGATCGCGGCCGACGGTCCGTCGGCAGCGGTCAGGCCGGTGGCCCTCGCCGAGTCGCCGTTCGCGGATCGCTCGTATGGCACGGTGGACGACGCCACGGCCGCGCTCAATCGAGCCCAGCGCGAATACGAGCGCGCCTCCCTCTGGCTCGCGTCGAACGACACCACGATGCGCGACCCGGAGGTGTTCCGCGCACGGCTGGCCGCGCTCGATCAGATGATGGAGGCCTCGCGGGTGGCGCTCCGCGATGCACCGCAGGATCCGGTGCTGAACCACTACTATCTCGCCGCCTACAGTGCGCGCGAGGCCACGTTGCAGGCGCTGGGTGGCGTGCTGCCGGTGGACAAGATCATCGACCGGTACTGAGTGATGTCGGGCATGACGATTACGCGGGGTGCGGTGGATCGGCGCTGGGGGCGCTCAGTGGTGGCGGCGCTCGTTGCCATGGGACTCCTGAGTGGCCCCCTCGACGCGCAGACACCGGTCAGCAGCCGTTCGCGCCTCACGGTCAAGCGCGTGGTGCCGGGCGCATCGGGCGGCAACGTGTGCGCCGAGCTCGAGTCGTCACCGTCGCCGCTGGTGCATGCACCCGAAGGGCTCGCGCTTCTGCGCCTCAAGCGTCAGCTGGAAAGTGCGGCACTCACCCTCGAGCAGCGGCAGGCACTCGAGCGTGATAAGCTGCAGCGCATCGCACAGGTACAGCGCGGCGTGGATTCGCTGATGCAGGTGATGGTGCGGTTCACTCGCGAGGAGACGCCGGAGCGGATCGAGCGCGCACCGGCGCCGCCGCCGCCGGTGACCGGTCGGCGCATGTTCGTCACCGTGGACAGCGGCGACGGTCCGGTCACGATCGACCTGGAAGCCATGATGCGCGGCGGTGCGCTCGCGGTGCGCCGCGTGCCCGACAGCAGCGCCACGAACGGCTTTGCGAACAGCTTCATGGTGATGGCACCGCAGGTCAACCGGATCATCCGTGCGCTGCAGCCGCAGGTGGCCGCGTTTGCCGGCGAGGCCGAGGCCGCGCTTCCCAGTCACGTGGCGGCGCCCTCCGGCTACATGGGGCTGTCGCTGACGGGGGCGCAGCTCCGCATCGTCACCCCGGAGGGCGTGATGACGAGCCACTGCGAGTATCCACTCGTGGAAACGGTCGATGTGGGCTCGCCGGCGGCGCGAGCCGGCCTCAGCACCGGAGACACGCTGCTGTCGTACAACGGGCGTGACGTCACCGAGTTCGCCGTGAACTATCCGGAACTCATCACCGCGGGCAACACGGTGCGGGTGAAGGTGCGCCGTGCCGGCAAGGCGCGTGAAATCCCGGTGCAGGTGGCCCCCCGCAACGTCGAGCGTACGTTCATCTTCGTACCGCAGGGCGTACAGCAGGGCGTACCGCCAGCGCGGATCATGCTGTCGCCGGTGTCGCCGACGATGTCGCCCTCGCGGTTCGAGCCGTCGGCGGTCGCGGTGCTGGCAGGCGCTCAGTTCGTGAACATGGATGACGACTTCGCCTCCAGCCTTGGCCTCGAGAATGGCGTGCTGGTGCTGCGGGTCCCGTCGGGTACGCCGGCCGCCGATGCGGGGCTGCGCGGCGGTGACGTGGTACGCACCGTGAACGGGGCCTCCGTGCGCGATGTGGCGATGTTGCGTCGTGCGCTGCAGACTGCCCGGGGTGAGGCGCGGCTGCAGGTGCAGAGCAGGGGCGCCACGCGGATGGTGGTGCTCGAGCTGCGGTAGCCGGCGTCCCCGCTGCGGGTCGCTTACTTCAACGAGCCCGCCGGCCCGCCGTACACCAGCCGCACCGTGGCGCGGTCGGCTTCGCTCAGCTCACGCACGCGGATGCGCGCCGACATGATGTTCTCGGTGTCGTTGGTGTGGTCGAGCCCCAGCAGATGTCCCACTTCGTGGAGCGCAATCGCGCGCATTTGCGGTGGGGTGACGGTGCCACCGTTGGGGTGCAGTACGGCGAGCTGAATGTCGCTCGAGAGCAGCCAATGGTTGCCGTCGCGGCTCCAGACGGTCTTGCCGCTGATGCCGTTGGCGAAGCGGTCGACAAAACGTACGTGGATGTCGGCGCTGGCCGAATCGCGCACGAAGGTGAAACGGACGGGAATGCCCACCTGCACCCACGTGTCGAAGGCGTCGCGTACGGCGGTCATGAAGTCCGGATTCCACGACTCCAGGATATCCCCCTCGCGCACGAACACGCGCAGGGGACGCGACACGCGATCGGGCCAACGTGCGATGGCGCTGTCGCGCGAAACGAGCAGTTCGTCGATGTAGGTGCCGCTCATGCCGCGCTGAATGCGCAGGCGCAGCGTCTCGACGCTGAGGCGGGTCCGTTCGGTCTCGCCCGTGCCGCGCACGACCACTTCTTCGTCGTGGCGCCGCTTGGGGGTGCCTGTCGCGGCGGCCGCCGTGGCTCCCCCTTCGCTACCAAAGGCAGCGGCACGTATGGCCGCCGTGGGGCGCTGCGCACGCCCGGCAATCGTCCCGCCAGCTTCACTGTGCACGGATGCGCCGGCCACGCCCACTGCCTGTCCGCCAATGAAACAGGCAAGACCGACCACGCAGCAGGCAAGCAGGCTTTCGGCGTACTTCATGGCGGCAAATCAGGAGGGCGGAGGGCCCTCCGTGAGGAAAGCCTGCACCGTGGCAAAGAATGCGTCGGGGGCTTCCCAGAAGGGGTTGTGTCCCGCATCCGGAATCGGCTCGAGGCGCGCCTGCGCCAGAAACCGGGTGGTCCGTTCCGCCTCCGACAGCGGCAGGACATCCGCCGCTCCATGGACGACGAGCGTTGGGATCCGCAGGTCACGCAGGCGGTCGCGCCAGTCGTACCCGTCACGCCGCAGGCGCGCGGCGATGTGCGCCCCAGTCACACTGTCGCCGCGCGGGGCGTTCACGTTCCTGGCAAACTCCTGGTCGGCAAACCACGCCGGGAAAAATGCCTGTGCGTAGTCCGCGTGTACGGCGAGTTCGGGGCCGGCGAGCCGCTCCGTGTCCTGCATGGCGAGTCGTGCACGGGCATCGCCTTCGAGGCGCGCGAGCCCGGCTTCGTGCAGCGGCGGCAGCCAGCTGCTCGTGACGCCGACAGGGTTAACGAGCACCAGCCGACGGACGGCGTGCGGTGCCTGCGCTGTGTCGAGGGCCGTAGACAGCATGGCGATGCCACCGCCCCACGAATGCCCCAGCACATCCCACTGCTCCACGCCAAGCGCGGCACGGAGCGCGGGGACGTCGCCGGCGTCGAACTCGATCCGGCTGGCCGCAACACCGGGGGGGACGGCGCTCTGTCCACGGCCGCGCTGATCGTAGAAGAGCAGCTGTCGCTGCTGGGCGAGCGGCGCGAGCGCGGGCCAGAGCAGCTTGTGGTCGAACAGCAGACCACCGTTGATGCAGAGCAGCGGCGGCGTACCGGGCACGCTCGGCGTGGAGTACACGGCGAAATCGAGCCCGCGGGCGCGCACGGTACGGTGCGCGAGCGTCGGGCGCGTGGGGAGGCTGCGGCGGAAGGCCAGATAACGGTGCAAGGCGGACACGGCCGCAACTTAGTGGGGAGGGCTGCGCAGGGCCGCACCCCGGCCGGCTTGACGGTGCCCCCATTGATCCCCAGCATTGAACGCAGCGCGCCAAGGGGCGCCTCCGGTCCGCGGCAAGGGAGCCTGCTCCCACCCTGCGTTGTGCGGTGTCCTGAGAGCCCTTCTTCCAGGCCATTTCGTAAGCGGACAGCTGGCCATCACGGAAGGAAGGTATTCGATGACCCGCCAACTCTCCCCGAAGAGTTCGCCGGAGGCGCTTCGTCGCGAAGCGAAACGGTGGTACAAGGCCGTAGTCGCCGGTGATGTTGCCGCCCGCGAGCGGTTGCAGGCGGCGTGGCCCGCCGCCCCCTCGCATGGGGCCGGGCTGCGCGATGTGCAGCATGCCCTCGCCCGCGAGTATGCACAGGGCGACTGGAGTGCTCTCATCGCTACCGCGACCGATCGGCAGTTCGAATGGCAGCTCGAACGGCAATCGCACGAACAGCGGATACACACCCTGCTGTCGCACGGATGGCACGGCGACGTGCTCGCTGCCCGTCGCCTCGCCGTCCGCTTCCCCGATGTGCGGGCGCACAGCCTGTTCACCGCGGCCACGTGTGGCGACGTGCAGGCGGTGCGTGAACTGCTTGCGCGTGATTCCACGCTGAGTACGGCGACCTTTGGGCCGCAGAGGTGGACCGCCCTCGCGCATGTCGCGTATGGCCGCGTGGACGACACGCAGGCGCTGGCGATCGCAGCGCTGCTGCTCGATGCCGGCGCCGATCCGCGCTTCGCCTTCGACGACGGCTGGGGCAACGCCTTCACCCTCGTGACCGGGGCCATCGGGCAGGGCGAGGGGGCCAAGCCTGCACACGCGCAGGCGCGCGAGCTGGTGGAGCTGTTTCACTCGCGTGGTGCCGATCCGAACGATCTGCAGGCGCTGTACAACAGCTCAATCGTCCACGACGACATCACGTGGACGGCGATGCTCTGGTCGCACTGCGAGCGGGCGGGGCGTACGGGCGAGTGGCGCATCGCCGGCGGACGCTCGCTCGGGGCAAGCTTCGGCCTCTCCACGCTCGACTACCTGCTCGGCAACGCCGTGGCGCAGAATCATCTCCAGCGTGCGTCGTGGCTGCTCGCGCAGGGAGCGAATGCGCGCACGCTGCACGCGTACGCACGGCAGCCGGTGCATACCATGGCCGTGATGGCCGGCCATGAACGCATGGCGGCGCTGCTTCGTGCACATGGCGCCGAGATGGAGGCGCTCGACGGCGAACGTGCGCTGGTGGCGGCGCTCATGCGGGGCGATGCGCCGGAGGTGCGCGCCCGCGTGGCCGCGGATCCGGCGCTCATGCGCAGTGTGGCACCGCTCATGGCGGTCGCCACGCACGATCGCGCCGACGGCGTACGGCTCCTGCTCTCACTTGGCGCCGACGTGAATGCGGTGGATCATGACGGCGCCACGCCACTGCATCGCGCCGCTCACGCGGGTGCCCTGCAGGCGATCGATGTGCTGCTGGAGGCAGGGGCCGCCGTGGACGTGCGCGACCGCAAGTGGCAGGGCACGCCCATGAGCTGGGCGTGTGTGCTGGGTCGTCCGCTCGTGGCCGATCGGCTCGCGCCCCTCACGCATGACGTGCGCGCGCTGGTACGCACGGCACGCGTCGAGCGGCTCGAGGAGGTGTTGCGGGAATGGCCCCATCTGTCCATCGAACGACTCGCTGGTGTGGATGAGCCCACGCCGCTCTTCTGCCTGCCGCCCGACGAGGACGACGCCCTCGAGGTTGTACGCCTGCTGCTGGAACACGGAGCCGATCGCTCTGCACGCGATGGGCGGGGGCGCACGCCCGCCGATGTCGCGCGTGCGAAGGGAATGACCGAGGTCGCGGCGGTGCTGGGGGGGTTACGGTACGCGGGCCGGCCTGCCGGCCGGCCCGCGTTTCTTGCAAGAGAGGGAGCAGGGGGAAGGTGGTAAGGGGGAAGAGCGAAGGATGCTTCACTCTTCCTCCTGATCCCTTCCTCCTGCTCCCTCCCTTGTCACCAAACGCGCGTCGCAGACGCGCCGCACCTTACCTGAGGTGCCGGTCGAAGTGCTGCACCAGCTTCCCCAGCAGGTACCGCGCATGCTGCGGCCTCGCGGTCCAGCCGTGCGTGGCCGACGGTGCAATCACCAGGTCGAAGTCCTTCCCCTGCCGCATGAGCTCTTCGGCGAGGTCGGCGGTGGTCTTGAACGGCACCACGTCGTCCATGAGGCCGTGGATCAGCATGAGGTGATCACGCAGGCCACCGGCATACTGCAGCGCGCCGCGTGAGAACGCTGCAGGGTGCGACTGGGGGCGGCGCGTGATGGCCACGTCGTCGCTGCCGTAGAAGCGCGGGTCGGTGGCCGACGCACCCGCCACACCGGCCTTGAAGAGCCCGGGACGCTTGAATAGTGCGTACACCGTGATGAGGCCACCGTACGATGAGCCGAAGATGCCGGTCCGTGACGTGTCCGCCCACGTCTGCCCGCCAAGCCACCGCTTGGTGGCCTCGAGATCGTCGAGGTCGCGCCCGCCCCACTCGAAAAGGAAGGCCTCGCGGAACGCACGGCCGTAGCCGGTGCTGCCGCGTACGTCCACCTGTACCACCGCGTACCCACGCTGCACGAGCAGCTGCTGCAGCAGTGCGTAGGTGCCGCCCCACCGGTTGCGGACGGTGTTGGAGTACACCGGACCGAAGATCACGGGTACGCGCACGCCACGCGTGGCAGCCTCGGGGAGCCATACCTTCGCGTGCAACGAATCGGCGCCCGCCACGTCACCCGCACCGGCGAAGCGCACATAGCGCGGCGTGATGAGCGCGGCGCTGCGTAGTGCCGGTCCACCCGGGGCGGTGATCACCTGCTCGGTGCCCCCCTGCATCGGTAGCATCACCAGATGCGGCGGGGTCACGTCGTCGCTGACAAGACTCGCCACATGGCGCGCGTCGGGCGACACGAACACGCGATGCGTACCGGCCTTGCGCGTGACCTGCTGTGCAAGCCCATCGCGGGCCATCCGCCAGAGCTGCCGCTCGGCCACGACGGGTGCCGACGACAGCCACGCGATGCCACCGTTGGGGAGCGCAATCGCCTCACCCTGCACGTCGCTTGTGGCCGGCGTGAGCGCGACCGGCGTGGTATCGGTGAGCGACACCGCATACACGCGATAGCGATCGTCGCGGTCGGTGGTGAGAAGCAGCGTGCGACCATCGTGCGACCACGTGGAGCCATGCTCCGTGTAGATGCGCGTGTCGCGACGGTCGTGATACACGAGCCGCGGCACGCCGCCGCGCTCCACCACGTGCACCCAGCGGTGCGTGGCATCGTCGGCCTCGCGGTCCACCATCAGCAGCCCCTGCGGCGACCACGCGAAATTGAGGATCTGTACTGCCGTGGGATCCTCGAACGGCAGCGCAGTGAGCGCGCCGCTTTCCACGTCGACGAGTGCCACCTGTCGTGACTCGTTGGCGTCTCCCGGATACGAGCGCCGCAGCATGTTGAGCTGCGTGTCCTTGCCGAGGTAGTACGGAAACGCCACGGTGCGCACGGCGCGGCGATCCACGAGGTGGACCGCGAGCGACCGTCCGTCGGGTGACCACGCGAACGAGGGCGCCGCAGTCCCCCAGGTGCCCGACCCGATCTCGCGATCGAGGCGCGCATAGGTGCCAAGCGGGACGGTCGCGATCGACGGGACGCTTACGGTGGTGAGCTGGCGTGGCACGGTCGTCTTGCCCGCGAGCGAGACGATCCACACATCGCCATTGCGCACGTAGGCCGCACGATCACCGGCGGGTGCCAACGCGAATTCATGCGCGTCGGGACCAATCGCGGCAATCGTATCCATCACGGGCACCGCCGACGCGGTCGTGGGAAGCAACACCCGCAGCAGCACCTCGCCGCGGAGCAGGTACAGTGCACGGCTGTCGGCACGCCAGACGATCTCGCGCACGGCCTGCGTGCGCGTACCGCCAAGTGAGAGGGCCCGACGCGTGCGCGTGTCGGCGCTCACGAGCCAGAGGTCGCGTGTGCCGCTGCCGCCGGTGCTGTCCCACGTGAAGGCGAGTGTGCGACTGTCGGGGGACCAGGCGAGCGCCGACGGCGTACTGCCGGTGATGGCGCCGCTCTGCGTGACCAGATCGAGGCTGAGCGCCGGCGGTGCCGACTGGGCAGCGGCCTGCGGGGCTGCCGCCGCCAACGCGGCGAACAGCCCCAGCATCGCGAGCGCCGCACGGGTCACGGGAAGATGCCCATGTCCACGTACGACTGCGCCACCTTGTTGATCGCGTTGACCATGGCGGCCGTACGCAGCGTGACGGTCTTGTCGCCGATGCCCCGATGTACCTCGGCCAGCTGGCGGTACGCCACGATCATCGACTCGGCGAGTCCCGACGCCACGAGGTCTTCCTCATCGGCGCCCTCGGTGAGCGACAGTGCTTCGGCGTCGGTGAACGTCTGCCCCGTCTTGCTTTCGATGGCGCGCAGCAGCTTGCGCAGCGTCTCCTCCTCGTGACGCTTCTGCATGCGTCCGAAGCGCACGTGCGAGAGGTTCTTGAGCCACTCGAAGTACGACACGATCACGCCGCCGGCGTTGAGCCACACGTCGGGGAGCACGAGGACGCCGCGTTCCGCGAAGATCGCCTCGGCTTCGGGGGTCGTGGGGCCGTTGGCTGCTTCGGCGATGATCTTCGCCTGAATGCGCGGCGCGTTGGCGGCGGTGAGCTGATGCTCGAGCGCCGCGGGCACGAGGATGTCGCAGGGCAATTCGAGCGCCGACATCGCATCGGGGATGTCGGTCGCGCCGGGGAAGCCCAGCAGCGTACCGTGCTGCTTGCGCCACGCGTCGAGCGCCACGATATCGAGCCCCTTGTCGTTGGCCACGGCACCGTTGTATTCGGCGATGGCCACCACGAGGGCACCGGCTTCGTGCAGGAAGCGCGCGGCCCAGTAGCCCACGTTGCCGAGCCCCTGCACGATCACCCGCTTGCCCTCGAGACCGCGGGTGAGCCCCAGCGGCTTCATCGCCTCGTCGTCGTCGCACGCTTCGCGCAAACCGTAGAACACACCGCGCCCGGTGGCTTCGGTACGGCCGCGGATGCCGCCCTGCGCGAGCGGCTTGGCGGTCACGCAGGCGATCGCATCGAGCTCACCGTTGGCGAGGGAGGCGTAGGTGTCGGCGATCCACGCCATTTCCTTCGAGGAGGTGCCGTAGTCGGGGGCGGGCACGTCGATGCCGGGGCCGATGAAGCGCTTGCGCACCAGCTCGAAGGTGTACCGGCGCGTGATGCGTTCGAGTTCCCCTTCGGAATACTGCCGGCGATCGATCTTCACTCCGCCCTTGGCGCCGCCGAAGGGCACGTCCACGATGGCGCACTTGTACGTCATCAGTGCGGCGAGCGCCTGCACTTCATCGTCGCTCACATTGGGCGCATAGCGGATACCGCCCTTGGTGGGCGACTTGTGCTGCGAGTGTTCGGCGCGCCATCCGTGAATGACTTCGATGGAGCCGTTGTCGCGGCGGATGGGGAAGCTCACCATGTAGACCGCGTTGCAGGCGCGGATCTGCTCGAGGAGCGTGCGGTCGTGTTTCGTGTGAGCGGCGGCGCGATCGAACGCGGCGTTCACCTGGGCCAGGAAGCTCGTGGACACGGGGCGGGGGCGGGAGGTGGGAACGGCTCGCCGTGATGCCTGCATCGGCACCGGGAGCCGGAGTGCTTTCGGGGAAAGCTAGGTGGGGGGAGGCGGGAAGGGCGAGGCGGGGAGAGGGCGAAAAGGGAAACGGCGAAAAGGGAAACGGCGAAAAGAGAAAAGGGGGAAGCGAATAGGGTGAGGGGTCACCACGGGCGCACGTGTTCCACGAGCCGACCGGTTTCGATCAGTTCGTGGAGTTCCTCGCCGAGGACGCTGGTCATCTCGTTCACGCGGTCCCAGCGGGCAAAGCGCTCGCGGTCGGTGAGCGTATAGAAGTCGCGGCGGTCCGGGATCTTGCGACCGGGGAGCGTGGCAATGAATTCGGCACTCGGCGCGATGAGCAGCGTTCGCGAGAAATTGCGGGCGCCGGCGCGGCGCCACGGGAGGGACTTGTCGAACCATCCCGGGACGACCTGATCGAAAAAGTGCGGAAAGAGCACCAAGCCGTCGCTTTCGCCGTAGTCGAGATCGAGATGATAGTCGGTCACACCGCCGTCCCAATGCACCCCCGGAGTATCCGGGACGCGCACGCCCTCGAGCAGCAGCGGAATGGAGCCGCTTGCGAGGAGAGCGGCCCGCACGTTGTCGGTCGTGAGCGTGCGGTGCACGGTGGGGAGATCCCGCAGATGCAGGAATGGTGAGTCGTTGCCGCTGGCGTGGAAGATCGTGCGCCGGAGCTGCAGGGCGAGCGTGCGACGTGAGATGAGATTGGCTGCGGCGGCGAAGGCCATCGCGGTAGCCAGCACGAGCCGCCGGTCGCTGGCGGCGGGGCCGCGCGCTTCGGCGGTGATGATGTGCACGCGCACCGTGGGGTGCTGCACGATCTCCTGCGCCCCGGATGGGCCAAGCAGGTGGTCGAGGCAGCGCGAGAGCACCTCGGTCACTTCGCGGGTGCCGGGGTTCCTGGTGTACACCTGATGGCGGATGTACGCCTCGTGCCCGCGGCCGAGCGCGGCGAGGGGATCGCGTTGGGCGAGACAGGCCATGCGCCAGCTCCCGATGGAGCTGCCGATGCCATGCAGCGGGCGGGTGCGTGGCGCCTGCAGAAAGGTGCCGAAGAGGTAGCGGTCGAGCCCGGCGATGCCGAGCCATTTGGCACCGCCGGAGGCGCCGGGGAGGATATCCACGTCGTCGGCGCGCAGGCCGCGCTCGCGCAGGATCGCGAGGGCGCGTGGACCGGCGCGCAGGGTCAGGGAGCGCATGCCGGAACATATCAGCGGCATGGGATGGGGAGAGGCGCCTCGCTGCCTCCAGGAGCGGGTACAACGCGGTCGACAACGAGCAGGGCACGGACGCGTTGGCAGGAACGCGTTGGCCACCACGCGTTGGCCACCACGCGTTGGAAACCACGCGGTCTACAACGTGGGCGGGTACGCGTTACGGAAACGCCACCGCGGTCGGGGTCAGGGTCGTGGGAGCGGCGCTGCGCTGGCTGGTCGGGGTCGGGGTCGGGGGGCTCTCGGCGCGGAGCCGGCCGCCCTTCGCCATCTCAAATCCCGATTGACGGAGTCGGAAATGACGCCTAAACTGCACGGGACCTATTTGAGAAGTATTCTCAACTAGTATACCCCTCGCGCTCCGAACCATGTTGAGCCGTCTCCGGCCCATCCTCTTCTGGACCCACCTGATCGCCGGCGTTGCGGCCGGCGCCGTGGTCCTGATCATGTCCGTGACCGGGGTCCTGCTCACGTATCAGAAGCAGATGACACTCTGGGCTGACCTGCGGGGCGTGCAGGCCGGTCCGCCGGTTGCGGGGGCGGCGCGTCTGTCGGCCGACTCGCTCCTGTCGGTCGTCGCCGCGCGCGAGCAGAAGGCACCCACGACGGTGGTGTGGCGCAACGGGGCCGATATGCCCGTGGAGGTGCAGTTCGGCCGAGAGGGGCGGCAGTACCTGAGCGCGTACACTGCCGAGGTGGTTGGCACCGGCAACCCGGCCATGCGCCGGTTCTTCAGCGTGGTCACCGACTGGCACCGCTGGCTCGCCATGAAGGACGAGAGCCGCAAGACGGGGAAGGCGATCACGGGGTGGTCCAATCTCGCGTTCCTGGTCCTCGTACTCACCGGGACTGTGCTCTGGTGGCCGCGTCATCTCACCTGGCAGGCCATACGGCAGGTGCTGTGGTTCCGCGGCGGACTCGCCAGCAAGGCGCGCGACTTCAACTGGCACAATGTGATCGGCGTATGGAGTGCACTGCCGCTCGCGGCGATCGTGGCCGGGGCCGCGGTGATCTCGTTTCCATGGGCGAGTGACCTCGTGTATCGGGCAGTGGGAGAGAATCCGCCGGCGAGGCAGGGGGAAGGCGGCGGTGGGGCAGACCAGCGGAACGGCGACAGAGCGAAAGCGCTGACGGCGCCGTTGGTCGGCGATGTGGCCGCGATCGCCACCGAACGGATGCCCGACTGGCGCGCGATTTCGCTCGCGTGGCCGAAGGCTGCCGACGCACCGCTCGTGTACACGATCGACCGCGGCATGGGCGGCGAGCCCACCAAGCGTGCCACACTCACCGTGTCGCGCACCGGCAAGCCCACCATGTGGCAGCCGTTCGATTCGCTGACCGCCGGCCGCCGTGCACGATCGATCCTGCGCTTCACCCACACCGGCGAAGTGCTCGGCTTCTGGGGCCAGACGATCGCCGGACTGGTGTCGCTCGGCGCCGCAGTCCTCGTGTACACGGGGCTCGCGCTCTCCTTGCGGCGATTGCTGGCATGGAGACGTCGGAGCACTCGGGACGTGTCGGCCCTCGCCGCGACGGCCTGACCTGTTCGGAGGTCGGAGTTCGGAGTTCCGACAAGCCTGGAGGTCAGAGGTGCGAGACGACGTTCGGATGGGGTGACGCCACAGGGATCCGGACAGATCGCGCAGTATTGCCGGCCAGGGAAACGGCGGAAATGGCGCTATGCGGTGCGGCGGACGACCCTCGGCGCCGAGTCAACGCAATGCGGCCACGGCGCCGTGACGTCCGCCCATCCGAACGTCTTCTCGCACGTCTGACCTCCAAGCCTGTCGGAACTCCGAACTCCCGCCTCTGCCGTCCGACCTCCGACGCCATGTCGCGCGACGAGCGACAGGTGTCCCGCGACACCTGTCGCATGCGACACGCGTTTGCGGCGGTTCAAGCCGGGAGCGGCTCCGGCATCTGCTTGAACCAGTATCACTTAGCATCGCCGCCACGACCTTACGTCGCGGCGGCATCGTCATTGCGCTCGGCGTGGGCACTCGGACACTGCGACCTGTTCGCAGCCCCCACCACCACGGGATACCCGTCCCACATCGAGGCGCACGCACCATGGCATCGACCGCCCGGCCCGACAGCTCCGCCATCCTCCCGCAGGGAGCGGCTCAGTACGCGATCACCATTCCGATCAAGTCACGCTACGACAACTGGATCGATGGACAGTACCGCGCCCCCGTGCGTGGGCAGTACTTCGCGAATCCCACGCCCATCACCGGGCAGCACCTGTGCGATGTGGCGCGGTCCACGGCCGAAGATGTCGAACTTGCCCTCGATGCCGCCCACCGTGCCGCCCCTGCCTGGGGCCGGACATCGGCCACGCACCGCGCGATCATCCTCAACAAGATCGCCGATCGCATGGAGGAGAACCTCGAGGCGCTCGCCGTGATCGAGACGATCGACAACGGCAAACCGATCCGCGAGACCAAGGCCGCCGATCTTCCGCTGGGCATCGATCACTTCCGCTATTTCGCCGGTGTGCTGCGCGCGCAGGAGGGATCGGCGGGCGAACTCGATCACGATACCGTGGCCTACCACTTCCACGAGCCGCTTGGCGTGGTTGCGCAGATCATTCCGTGGAACTTCCCGCTGCTCATGGCGGTGTGGAAGCTCGCCCCGGCGCTCGCCGCCGGAAACTGCGTGGTGCTCAAGCCCGCCGAGCAGACGCCGGTGGCGATCATGGCGTTCGTGGAGCTCATCGCCGATCTGCTGCCTCCCGGCGTGCTCAACGTGGTGCAGGGCTTCGGTGTGGAAGCCGGCAAGCCGCTCGCGTCGAGCCATCGCGTGGCCAAGGTGGCGTTCACCGGTGAGACCACGACGGGACGTCTCATCATGCAGTACGCCGCCGAAAACCTCCTGCCCGTCACGCTCGAACTGGGTGGCAAGTCGCCCAACATCTTCTTCCCCGACGTGATGGACGCCGACGATGCCTTCTTCGACAAGGCACTCGAAGGCTTCACGATGTTCGCGCTCAATCAGGGTGAAGTGTGCACGTGCCCGTCGCGCGCGCTCATCCACGAGAGCATCTACGACAAGTTCATGGCGCGCGCACTCGAGCGCGTGCAGAAGATCCGCCTCGGTCACCCGCTCGATCCCAACACGATGATCGGCGCGCAGGCGAGCAACGATCAACTCGAGAAGATCCTGAGCTACATCGACATCGGCAAGCAGGAAGGCGCCACGGTGCTCACCGGTGGTGCGCGCGCGATGCACGACGGCGAGCTCGCCGGTGGCTACTACGTGCAGCCCACGGTGTTCGAGGGGAACAACAGCATGCGCATCTTCCAGGAGGAAATCTTCGGCCCGGTTGTATCGGTCACCACGTTCAAGGACATGGACGATGCGATCAGCATCGCCAACGACACGCTCTACGGCCTCGGTGCCGGGGTGTGGTCACGTGATGCCAATACCTGCTATCGCGCGGGACGCGCCATCAAGGCCGGTCGCGTGTGGACCAACTGCTACCATCTGTATCCTGCGCACGCCGCGTTCGGTGGCTACAAGCAGAGCGGCATCGGGCGTGAGAATCACAAGATGATGCTGAGTCACTACCAGCAGACGAAGAATCTGCTGGTGAGCTACAGCCCCAACGCGCTCGGCTTCTTCTGAGCCGCGCGATGCGTGAGACTCCCGACGTGATGGACGCACCGGTGGCCCGTGTGAGCGTCACACCGGCTGCCGCAGCCCTGCTGCACAAGCTGCAGACGATCCACGGCCCATTGGTGTTCCATCAGTCGGGTGGCTGCTGCGACGGCAGCGCGCCGATGTGCTATCCGCGCGGCGAGTTCCGCATTGGTTCCCGGGATGTCTACCTGGGTTCCATCGCGGATACGCCCTTCTACATCGGCAGTGAACAGTACGAGTACTGGAAGCACACGCAGATCATCATCGACTGCGTGCCTGGCCGCGGCGCGGGCTTTTCGGTCGAGACGCCGGAGGGGCTGCGATTTCTCACCCGGTCGCGGCTGTTCACGGACGACGAGTGGGAGCGGTTGCAGCAGGAGGGGGAGGTGCGAAGGGGAGCGCAGGGAAACTGAAGACTGATGACTTGCTACTGAAAACTGAAAACTCCCCGCGGCTCACGGGACGTCCGTGGACCGCCGGGAGTTTTCAGTTGTCAGTGACAGTTTTCAGTACTCAGTTCGATGCCAGCCCCACGCACCGTTCCGTCAGCGCCCACAGCCGCTCGCCGAGCGCCTGGCTCTGCGCCTTCGCGGTGAGCTGCTGCGCGAAGGCTTCGCGCCCTTCCTTCTGGCGATTGCCCCAACTCCAGTGCACGCCGCTGCGCTCGCCGAACTTGGGGTCGGCCACGACCTGCGCAAGGCGTTCACCGGCAAGCGTCTGCGTGACATAGCCCTTGGTGATGTTCTTCTGAAACCACGGGAAGATCACCTGGAAGGCGCGCGGCGTGTGGCGAAAGAGCGGCGTGTCGGCCACACAGCCCGGGTAGAGCGTGTTGAACACGATCCCCGTCTGCGCATGATATCGACGGTGCAGTTCGCGCCCCGTGATCATGTTGCACAGCTTGCTGTCCTTGTACGCCTTGCCCGGCTTGAACGCCTTGCCGTTGATCATCGCGATCGGCGCCTTGAAGCCCGCTTCGAGCCCCTCGAGGTTCCCGATGTCGGCCGGCGCCGGAATGGGGATCTTGCCGCCGAATTCTTCGTAGTTGGCGGTGACGGTGCCGAGAATGATCAGACGGCGCGAGGCGTGTGTGCTGCGCTCGAGATCGGGGAGCAGCAGGTTGGCGAGCAGGAAATGCCCGAAGTGGTTCGTCGCGACGCTGATTTCGTAGCCTTCGGGGGAGCGCTCCGGCTGGGTGAGGCGCGGCAGGTAGACGGCGGCATTGCACACCAGGGCGTCGAGCTGGCGTCCGGTGCTGCGGAAGGCCTCCACGAAGCTCCGTACGCTCGCCTGGGAGCCCAGGTCGATGGGCAGGATGGTCCGGCGGTCCGGCGCGATGCCAAGGGCATCCGCGGCCGTCCGCGCCTTCTGCACATCGCGGCAGGCCATGATCACATGCCAACCGCGATGCGCCAGCGCGAGCGTGCCATACAGGCCGACGCCCGAGGAGGCGCCGGTGACGATGCAGGTGGGAGCTACGGACATACGAGGGCTGAACGGGCTGACGTGGAACGGTCGAACAATGGGGACTGCGTCGCTCGTCTATCTGGGCGGAATATCAAAGGGTCCGGTCGGGCCCGCCAGAGCGGAGGCTGGTCCCCGGGGCACGCCACGGTCGGGGTCGCCGCTTGCCCCACTCCCTCTCCGGCCCCATTGTGGGGCCATGTCGGTAATTGATTCCGTGAGTGCCCCAGTGGTACGTCCGCGCGACGATGAGCTCGATCTGTTCGGGATTACCCACACCGGTCGTGTACGCTCCTCCAATCAGGACCAGTTTCTGCTCTGCACGGTGCACCCGCAGGTGGTGGTGCATGGGACGAGTCTCGTCGATACGTCGGCCATCACGCTGCGCGGCGAGCGGGTGGCCACGATCATGCTCGTTGCCGATGGCGTGGGGGGCAGCGCCGATGGTTCCGAGGCGAGCCGGCTCGCCACGGTTGCGGTCACCGAGTACTTCGCATCGGCGATGAAGTGCTGGCACGCTGCCGGCTCCGCCGGCGAAGCGGAGTTCACGACGGCGCTGCACGATGCGGCGATCGACGCACACCGCCGCGTGAAGGAGCAGGCCGCGGTGCAGCTCGACGGTCGCAAGATGGCCACGACACTGTCGGTGGGGATCGTGGTGTGGCCCTGGCTCTATGTGATTCAGGTGGGCGACAGCCGTCTGTATCACTATCAGGAGGGGACGCTGCAGCAGATCACGCGCGACCAGACGCTCGCGCAGGAAATGATCGATCGCGGCGCGCTCACGCCGGAGCGCGCACACAATTCGCCCTTGAATCACGTGCTGTCGAGCGCGATCGGTGCCGATGATGCGATCCCCGAGATCTCACGGGTGGATGTCCGTCAGCGTGGGTGCATCACGCTGGTGTGCAGCGACGGACTCACGAAGCATGTGAGTGATGACGAGATCGCCGCGTCGTGCGCGCGCATGTCCAGCTCCGAGCAGCTGTGTCGTGAGCTGCTCGATCTCGCGTTGGAGCGCGGAGGCAGCGACAACATCACGATCGTGGTCGGGCGGGCGCTGCCCTGACGGCGGGGCGTGCTTCGGGTTGTACTCGTGGGCGGGGTCGGGGTCGTGGTCGGGGGTTGGGTGGGGGTCGTCCGACCACCGCGGTCGGGGGAAC
>CAZNZG010000016.1:0-3861 GCA_964577455.1 uncultured Gemmatimonas sp.
GTGACCGCAGCTGCTGCCACGCCCCTCGTTGGTGTGGTCATGGGCAGCGCGAGCGATTTCGATACGCTCGCGCCGGCCTGCGAGATTCTCGCCGAATTGGGCATCCCGTACGAGGCGCGCGTGGTGTCGGCGCACCGCACGCCGGATTGGCTGTTCGACTACGCCGAACAGGCGCAGGGGCGCGGGCTGCGCGCCATCATTGCCGGAGCGGGCGGCGCCGCCCACTTGCCGGGCATGCTCGCCTCCAAGACGCTTGTGCCGGTGCTTGGCGTGCCGGTCGTGGCCACGCCGCTCAACGGCATGGACGCGCTGCTGAGCATCGTGCAGATGCCCGCAGGCGTGCCCGTCGCCACGTTTGCCATCGGCAAACCCGGCGCCGCGAACGCCGCGTTGTACGCGGCGCAGTTGCTTGCGGCGCACGATGACGCCCTGCTGGACCGCCTCGCCGACCGCCGTGCCGCCAAGGCGGCCGAAGCGCTGGCCCGGCCACTCAATGCGCCCAACGCCATCGCGCCCACTGCGTAACATCGCCACCTCGTGACCAACCCGACTTCCTCCTCGCCCATCCTGCCGGGCGCCACCATCGGCTTTCTCGGCGGCGGCCAGCTGGGGCGCATGACGGCCTTCGCCGCGCGCTCGATGGGCTACGACATCCACGTGCTCGACCCCGAGGCGGCGTGCGCCACGCGCCCGGTGGCGTCACGGACCATCACCGCGCGCTTCGACGACGTGGCGGCCGCGATCGACCTGGCCTCGCAGTGCGACGTGGTGACGCTCGAGATCGAGCAGATCCACCCCGAGGTGCTCGATGCGGTCGCCGCCCGCACCCAGCTGCGGCCGGGACGCGCGCCGGTATACATCATTCAGGATCGCATCCGCCAGAAGCAGTGGCTCAAGGCGCAGGGGTTCCCGCTCGGCCCCTTCGTGGCGGCGCAGCAGGCAAGTGATATCGCCGACGCCGTGCGCGAACATGGCCCCTGCATCGCGAAGAGCACTCATGGTGGCTACGACGGTCGCGGGCAGGTACGCCTCTCCGAGCCGGCGCAGGGAATCGATGCGTGGACCGCGCTGGGTTCACGCGAGTGCCTCGTGGAGAAGAAGATCGGCATCCATTACGAGCTGTCGGTGCTGGTGGCCCGCACGTCCAGTGGCAAGGTCGCCGTGTATCCGCCGTCGCGGAATCACCACACCAGCGGTGTGCTCACGTGGGCCGTCGTACCGGCGGTGATCAGCGACGGGATGACGCAGCGCGCCCAGACGCTCGCCCGTGACATCGCCGAGCGCATCGGCATCGTGGGGCTGCTGGCGGTAGAGTGTTTCGTCACGACGGACGGCGAGCTGCTGGTGAATGAACTCGCTCCCCGTCCGCACAACACCTATCACCACAGCGAGCGCGGGCTGGCAACCAGCCAGTTCGAGCAGCTCGTGCGGGCGATCTGCGACCTGCCGCTCGGTGCCACGGATGTATTTGCGCCATCGGCCATCGCCAATCTGCTTGGCGATGTGTGGTTGCAGGAACAGCCGCCGCACACGTCACACGCTCTCGACGTGCCGGGCACACGCCTGCACCTCTACGGCAAGGCCGGTGCGCGCGCCGGCCGCAAGATGGGGCACCTCTCGGCGATCGGCAGCGATTCGCAGGACGCCCTCGGCAAGGTGCTCGAGTGCTACCGCCGCCTGTCGCCGGGCACGGTAAGCAGCTTCGATGTGCACGAGCCGGTGCTGGCGCACCTCACGTCCTGACCCACGGATTTTTTCTTACCGACTCCCATGTTTCCACGCGACTTCTACGAAATTCTGCACATCATCGGCATTGCGATGCTGTTCCTCGCCATCGGTGGCGTAGCCACGCATGCCGCGAACGGTGGCACGAAGGCGACGAGCCAGACCCGCGGACTCATGAGTTCCGTGCATGGCGTTGGCGCCCTGCTGATCCTTGTGGGTGGCTTCGGCATGCTGGCGCGCATCGGCTTTGCGCATGGCACCAACTTTCCGGGTTGGTTGTGGGTCAAGATCATCGTGTGGGTGATCCTCAGCGCCATCGTACTCCTGCCGTACCGCAAGCCGGCGCTCGCCAGGCCGTTCATCTTCGTGTTGCCGCTGCTGGCCGGACTCGCCGTGTACATGGCGCTCTACAAGCCGTTCTGACCGGCACGGGCCGTGAACATTCTCGTCCTCAACGTCGGGTCGGCCACGCTCAAGTTCCAGGTGGTCGTGACCGACGGCGAACGGATCGCCGACGATCGCGACGAAAAGCTGCTGCGTGGGCAGATCGAGCGGATCGGCGGCGAATCGGTGATCACCATTCGCAACGCCGACGGCAGCACGCGCAAGCGTACGGCTTCGCTCCGCGACATGCGGGCGGCGGTCGACTGGCTGGTGGGCTACATCACCACCCCGGAGAGTGGTACGGGACTCACGGCACGCGCCGACATTCACGCGGTGGGCCATCGCGTCGTGCACGGCGGCGAGCAGTTCCGCAGCAGTGTGCTGGTGGACGATGCCGTCCTGCAGGGGATCGAGGACAACGTAGAACTCGCTCCCCTGCACAACCCGCACAACCTTCGCGGCATCGAAGCAACCCGGAAGGCGCTCGGCAGTGGCGTACCGCAGGTGGCGGTGTTCGACACGGCGTTCCATCACACGCTCCCTGAACACGCGTACCTCTACGCCATTCCGTATCCGCTCTATCGGCGCCACAAGATCCGCCGCTATGGCTTCCACGGCACGTCACACCGTTCCATCGCCTATCGCTTCCGCAAGATCACCGGGCGCGAGCGCGCCGATGTACGCATCGTGACCCTGCACCTCGGCAACGGCTGCTCGGCGTGTGCGATCCGCGGTGGCGTGTCGATCGACACCAGCATGGGATTCACGCCGCTCGAAGGGCTGGTGATGGGAACACGCTCCGGCGACATCGACGCCGCGCTGCTGGACTACATCGCGGCCAAGGAGGGGCTGTCACTCTCGCAGGTGGAAGCGATGCTCAACAGCCAGTCGGGGCTGCTCGGCATTTCCGGGCTCACCAACGACATGCGCGATCTGCTCGCCGAAGCGAACGAACTCAACGATCGGCGTGCGCGATTGGCCATCGAGATCTTCTGCTATCGCGCCCGCAAGTACATCGGCGCCTATCTGGCGTCACTCGGTGGCGCCGACGCGGTCGTGTTTGCCGGTGGCGTGGGGGAGAACAGCGCGCAGATCCGTGCCCGCATCTGTGACGGCATGGAATGGGCGGGGCTGCGCGTGGATGGCGAGGCCAACGCCGCGCTGGTGGGCGGGCGCGAGGGGCGGTTTTCCGCCGAGGGGTCATCACTCGAAGCGTGGGTGGTACCCACCGACGAGGAGTTGTTGATCGCCCGCGATACGCACCGCGTGGTGAGTGGCGCCCAGTTGCCGGGATAGGCAGTACGGACCGTCGGGCGCCCCTCCAGCTTGATTTTCCGGGCCGTTGAGTCGATACTGAACTGTGCGCGGCGATTTCCCCGATTTGACGGGCCGTGTACTCAGCGCCAGCGGCGCTGACCATCCGTCTAAGTCGCGGTCCTGACGGCCCTCGACGATGCAATCGGCGGGGGCTTTTTGTTTTTGTGTGCCCCGGCAACCGGAAATCGCCGTCTCGACAACCGAAGGGCCTGCACCGTTCCGGTGCCGTGGTGATTTGCCGCCGATTGCCGCCACGCAAAACAACGAGCTAAACAGCGAGTGCGCCCGGCGGCCCTCCGTCTCCGGGCGCATCGTGTTCCATGGCGGCACTCACGCAGTATGGAGAGTGCCTACGATGTCCAGCATTTCCGATCGTCCGCTTGCTGCCGACACGATAGCCCTGCATGTGGGGCAGGAAGTAGCAGATCCCACGAC
>CAZNZG010000016.1:3871-29755 GCA_964577455.1 uncultured Gemmatimonas sp.
TTCGAGAAGCGCATCGCCGCGCTCGAGGGTGGGGTGGCGGCCGTTGGCGTGGCCAGTGGACAGGCGGCACAGACGCTCGCGATCCTCAACCTTGCAGAGGCGGGCGACAACATCGTGGCATCGCAGTCGCTGCATGGCGGGACCGTATCGCTCTTCTCCAACACGCTTCCGCGTCTCGGCATCCGCACCAGATTCGTGAACATCCACGACCTCAGGTCAGTGGCAGCGGCGATCGACGAAAACACGCGCGCGCTCTATGTGGAGACGGTGGGGAACCCCGCGCTCGACGTTCCGGACCTCGAGGCCCTCTCCAGACTTGCGCACGAGTTCAATCTGCCACTGGTGGTGGACAACACCTTCTCGCCTGTGCTGGTGAAGCCGCTGGCGCACGGCGCCGACATCGTGCTGCACAGCGCCACCAAGTGGATCGGTGGCCACGGGACCAGCATCGGTGGCGTGATCGTGGACGGCGGCACGTTCGACTGGGGCGGAACGGCACGCTTCCGCAAGTTCTACAGCGAGCCCGAGCCGGCGTATCATGGCCTGCGCTTTGCCGAGGCCTTCGGCAACGTGGGCGGCGCCAACATTGCGTTCGCCATCCGCCTGCGCGTGCTGTTGCTCCGTGACATCGGCGCCGCGCTCTCGCCCTTCAACTCGTTCCTCTTCCTGCAGGGGCTCGAAACGCTGCCGCTTCGCATCCGTCAGCACAGCGCCAATGCGCTGCGCGTGGCGCAGTTCCTGGAATCGCACCCGGCCGTGTTGTGGGTCCGCTACCCCGGACTGCCTTCGCACCCCACACACGCCAACGCCACGAAGTACGCGACGGGTGGTTTTGGTGGCGTGCTCACCTTCGGCGTACGTGGCGGCGAGGCCGCGGCGCGACGCTTCATCAAGGAAACGGCACTGTTCTCGCTGCTCGCCAACGTGGGGGACGCCAGGAGTCTCGTGATTCATCCGTGGACCACCACGCACGAGCAGCGCAGCGATACCGAACGGCACGCCGCCGGCGTGACACCGGAGCTGGTGCGCCTGTCGATCGGTCTCGAAGACGCCGCCGACCTGATCGCGGATCTCGACCGGGCGCTCGCCGCCGCCGTGGCGTCCAATGCGGCACACTTCACGCAGGCCGGTCCACAGCGCACCGAGAGCGCGGCATGAGCACGCTCCCCTCTTCCCTGCTCACTCCGCCCAGTCCCGTGCGCGCGAGTATCCGCCCCCCCGTCGCGGCAACAGCACGTGTGCCCGCGGCACCCGCATGGCCGGTGCGCGATGACACGATCACCTTCACACAGGTCGCGCTCGAAAGCGGTGACGTGGTGGAGCGTGTGGATGTGCACTACCGCCTCGAAGGTACCATCAATGCGGCGCGCGACAACGTGATTCTGGTGGTGCACGCCCTCACCGGCACCGTACAGGCGAGCGAATGGTGGAAGGGGGTCATCGGCAAGGGGGCTGCGCTCGATCCCACGCGACACGCCATTCTCTCGGCAAACCTGCTGGGGGGATGCAACGGCACCACCGGTCCGACACTCGACGATCCCGTCGCGCTGCCCCCGATCTCCACGCGCGATCAGGCCGCCGTACTGGCGCGCCTGCTCGATGGACTCGGCGTGACCACGCCACTGCTCGTCTGCGGCGGCTCGCTTGGCGGCATGGTCACCCTCGAGTTCGCCGCGAGCTTTCCCGATCGCGTGCGCGGCGCCGTATGTCTCGCCGCGCCCGCCGCACAGACGGCGCAGGGCATTGCGTGGAATGCCATCATGCGCCGGGCGATCGCCCTCGGTGGCGCGCGCGACGGCCTCGCGTTGGCACGCATGGTCGGCATGCTCAGCTATCGTACCGCCGAGGGACTGGAGCGGCGATTCGGACGGGCCACCTCGCAATCAGGTGCGTTTCAGGTGAACGAGTGGCTCGACGTGCATGGCGAGAAGCTGGTCGCCCGCTTCGACGCCACGAGCTATGTCGCCCTCATCGATGCGATGGACCGGCATGATGTGGGGCGCGGCCGCGGCGGAATCGGTTCCGCCCTCGCATCAGTTGGTGAGCGACTGACCGGCGTGGGCATTCCGGGCGACCTGCTGTATCCGGACCACAGCGTACGTGAGTGGACCGAGGCCGCCGGTGCGACCTACGTGGAACTCCCGTCGGTGCACGGCCACGATGCGTTCCTGCTGGAAACGGAGCGTGTCGCACGCATCATCGCCGGGGCGGTGGCGCGCGCGGAAGCCGTGCTCCCCCCGACCAAGGAGGCGATCACGGGTGGGAATGCGCAGCGTAGCGCCACGGTGCCGTCGCGCGTGAAGCCGCTGCGCGTCGCCCTCGCGGGATGCGGTCACGTGGGCGGTAGCCTGCTCGATCTCTTCGGCGAGCGCGCGGTACAGTATCCCGGTGAACGCCCCATCGTCGTGGAACGGGTACTCGTGCGCGATCCCACCCGTGCGCGTCCGGCGTTGGCGCAGGCGATCGCTCGCGGTGTGGCCCCTCTCGATGCCTGCATCACCGATGCAAACGATCTGCTCGGCGACGACATCGACGTGCTCGTGGAAGTCATCGGCGGCACCACGACCGCGCGCACGCTGGTGGAAACGGCGCTGCGCCGCGGGATCCGCGTGGTGACGGCCAACAAGGCGTTGCTGGGTGAGCGCGGCGCTGCCCTGCAGCAGCTGGCACGCCACGCCGGCACGCGTCTTGATTTCGAAGGGGCCGTGTGCGGTGCCATTCCGATCGTGCGATGCGTACGCACCGGTGCCGCCGGGGTAGGCATCACCAGGGTGAGCGGCATCCTCAACGGCACCAGCAATTACGTGCTCGAGAAGGTGGCTGAGGGGCAGTCACTGGCCGATGCAATCACCACAGCGCAGCGCCTCGGCTACGCCGAAGCCGACCCTACACGCGACCTCAATGGGCAGGACGCCGAAGACAAGCTGCGCATTCTCGCGTGGCTGGCGTTCGGCGTGGAGCCAGGCTCCCTCAACGTCACACGCCGCGGGATCGATGCGGAGACCGCGGCGTGGGCCACGCGCGTGGCCGCCGAGGGGGACCGAGTGAAGCTGCTCGCAAGCTGCGCGCGTGAAGGCAATGAACTGATTGCGCGCATCATCCCCACGCGCGTAACGGCAGACGATGCGTGGGCCCATGTATCGGGCCCGTTCAACCGCGTCGTGATCGAAAGCGAGTCTGCTGATGCGTTGGTCTTTCAGGGACCTGGCGCCGGCGGGCTGGCCACCGCTGGTGCCGTGCTGGCCGACGTACTGGCTGAGGTGCTGGCGTAGGTACCGGCGTAGGTACCGGCGTAAACGATCGCCCCGCGCGATGCGTGTACGGAGTTCGCTAGCTCGCTGAACGCGCCGGCACGGTCACACGGAACGCCGCGGTCTCCACGAGGCCGCGGCGCTTGACCTGCACGAACACCACGTAGTTGCCTGCCGCCGGGAAGGCGAACGGAAAGGCGAGCGCGGACGATTCGCTTCCCGGCATGCCGCCGTGCGCCGCGTGGCGCATCTCGGCATCGAGCGCCACCTGCAGTGACGCCGAGTCGCGCGCCGTGGAGTCACCGCGTTCGAGACGGGCAAGTTGGGCCTGAGCGGTCATGCTGGCAGTGCCCATGGGGTGCAGATGCAGGAACACCCCGGCGTCGGTGCGCAGCACCATCGCATGCCCCTGCATGCCCATGTAGGGCTCGAGGGTGGAGCGGCTGCCATCCGGCTCGACGACATCCACGATAAGGCGCAGGTCTCGTTTCTCCGTAGGCGGCGAATCGGCGCGGAGCGTGAGCGTTCCACCACCCGCCAGTGCGGCCGCACTGCCCAGCGCCACGGCAGGCATGGCACGCCACGCGTCATCGGCATCGAGCGCCGGCAGGGCGGCCGGCATACCATTGAGCGCGCCCATACCGGTTCCAGTGCCGGGGACATCCGGCGCGGAGAGCGCGACGGTATCGACCAGTGTCCGCTGTCGGCCGGAGTCGAAGAGCACATCACCGAAGAGGAGATACGAACCCGCAGGCATGGGCGGCACACGCGTCACGAACGTATCGGCGTGCACGCGCAGCGGATGCAGGTGGGCGATCACGAGTTCCGGCTGGTCGATGCGCGCAAGGAACAGATGCATCAGCTTCCCGTGATCGGGGAGCAGTTGCCCGAGACGATTCGTGCGCCAGAGCGAATCGGTGACCGCCATGGTCAGGACGGAACCCGCGGCGGCGTCTGCCGGCGTGCTCACGGCGGCCGTCATGGCGATCGGCTGCTGCATGCGCCGCTTGTACCATGACTCTTCGGCGCTCCACCATGCCCGTCCGCCCACCAGCGCGAGGGAAAGAATCACGGCGCCGGCACCCATGGCCACCCGCCCACGACGCCGACGCGTCGGTGACGGTGTCTCGCCGGCCGCGAGTGTGCCCTCACGTGCCGCGGCCCCGATGATGGTGAGCATGCCGGCCACCAGCAGCGTGCCGAGCGCCGCGAGCATCACGCCCATGCCACGCTGCATGCCCAGCATGCGGGTCGCGCTCGTCTGCATGGGCACGAGCACCGAACCGTTACCAGCCGGTCCCTCCACGGCCACATACACGGCGTACGACGCACTCGTCATGATCCAGAGATCGTGAGCCCACAGCCCGCTCTCGCCGGGGACGATCGCGGCGGCTTCGGCCGGCGGCGCCCCCTTGGTGCCCACGTTCCACTGCGCCGCACGCACCGTGACACGCGTGGGCGTGCCCTCGAGTACGCGTACCGTGATGGGCACCTGCGCCGGCACCACACCGGGCGGGTCGATCATCACGCGCACCGGATAGCCCCCCGCCCGCCCCTCGAACACCACCTGGTTGGTACCCACGTGCGCCGACAGCAGCGTCCAGCCCAGCAGGAGCATGCCAAGTTGCCGGCAGACCGACGCAAAACGCGCCGCAAAGCGCGCAGTAGATCGCGCGGCAGAACGCGACGCGCGAGCGCGCAGGCGCGGATCAGCGGCGAACGGCACGCAACCATCCTCCGTACGCGAGACCGAGACGCGACGACAGCACCGCGATGACGAAGGCGCCGGCCAGCCCACGAAGGGTCACGGCCAGCGGCTCCACGTCGAAGAGCCCACGTACCTTGAGCCAGTCGCGCGGCATCATGTACGGAAAGTTGTCGGTGCGAAAGAAGGCGTTGCGCGATGCGTCACTCATGAGAAAATCGGCGAACGGCCATTGCGTGGCCACGTGCACCACCGTGAACACCGCCCCCACGGCCAACGCCTGCACCCACGCACTGCGCGCCGCGAGTCGCCGCAACACCAGGTCGATGGCGATGGCTACCGGCAGCAGGAGCAACGGGAAGTCCATCGGTACCATGTGCGTGACCGGCGTACGAATGGGCCCCAGCAGCGGCGAGCCCTCGAAGAGTGGCAGGATCCACACCTGCAGGCACGTCACGACCGTATACACCAGCGCTGCCGCCGTGGCGGGCCAGCGCAAGCGCGTGTTGCGCGCCGAGGCCACGAGCACGTACGGGTACACGATCGCCGAGACCACGTAGAAGATGGCGGAGTGCATGAGCACCCGGTCGTGGTACTCGGTGGTGAAGATCGACAGCATCGTGATCACGAGGCCGTTGCAGTAGGCCACGATCCACGGCGCCGCACGGCCCGCCACACCGGCCTGATCGTCGTCGGTGCGCGACTGGTTCGCCACCGCCATCAGCACGGCCCCTGCCAGGATGGTGATGAACCCCAGGGCGAGGACCGCATGCGGCGGGCTGATGATCTTCACATCGAGCCCGTAGGCGTCGTGCCACCAGTCATCGAAGGGCGCCGAGGTGAGCATCGCCACCGCCCCCCAGATGCAGAGCCAGCCGCCCAGCGGACCGTGGAAGATGCGCCACACCGTCACGCTGTCATGACTCGCGGTGCGATCGAAGAACGACCGGCGCAGCACTTCGAAGCCGCTGGCAAGTCCGGCCACGGCGCCACCGGTGTAGATGGCGAGATGCGCCGGTGTCCAGAACGTGTCGCGGCCGATCGTCATGTGCCACGAGATGTCCCAGATGAGCCCGATGATCACGCTCGTGGCGGCAAAAACCACGGCGGCGAGGTGCCAGGGCACGGCGGTGACACGCGACTGAACGGTGGTCGACTCGCGTGTATGCAGCGGAAGGACGGACGTCGTCATCGCGGTGGAGTGGCGGCGTGGTGAGAGCGTGAGATCGGGATTCAGCGAGCGGCGCCGATACCGCGGGCGCGCAGCAGCGTACGGACGGAGTCGATGGGAAGCGGACGTACCGTACCGGCGCGGCTCGAAACGGGCGTGGCCATCAGCATGGCATTGTACAGCGCTTCCTCGGTGGCCTCGGTCACCGCCTGAAAGAGTGCCGACATGGCATCGTTCCCCAGTTCATCGTTGGTGGAGAGCGCAGCATCGGGGTGGCGGCGCACGCGCGCGGCCGTGGAGAACGCCAGCACGTAGTCACCGGAACCGTTGGACGCGCTCGAGCCGGTGCGGGCGAGCCCCATGATGGCGCGGGCGCCGAGTCGCTCGAGGTTGCGCGCCAGCATGGGCGCATCGGTGGCGATCACGATCATGCACGAGCCGTCGCCATGCTCGGCCTGCGCATCGCCCGGTCCGGGGGGGCGGCGAAGCTCCGGGGCCACGTCGCGCTGAAAGGCATAGCGCCCCAGCAGCTGACCGATCGGCACGCCGGCCATCTGCAGCACGCCACCGTAGTTGCCCTGCACGAGCACGCCCACCGTGTATCCGCCAAGCGAGGCCGGCAGGCGGCGCGACGAGGTACCGATGCCCCCCTTCCAGCCGAACATCACGGTGCCATGACCGGCGCCAACACTGCCTTCGGCCACGACGCCGCTGTCGGCTTCGCTAAGCGCCTCGACCACCGCGCGGCCGATGCCGACGCGGGACCGCGTGGCATTGAGCGCCCCGTCGTTGGTCTCCCCCACGATGGGGTTGATCGATCGCACCGACGCATTCTCCGGCCGGGCGAGCATCCACTGCGCCAGTGCATCCCCCGCCGGCCAGATGCAGAGCGTACAGGTGAGCAGGATGGGGGTTTCGATCTCACCGAGTTCGCGGAGTTGCGTGACCCCCAGCAGCTTGCCGAAGCCGTTCCCTACATGGAGAGCGGCGGGGACGCGGTCGCGAAAGAGGTCACCCCCATGCGGCATGATCGCCGTCACGCCCGTGCGGAGCGAATCGCCCTCACTCACAGTGGCGTGCCCCACCCTCACGCCGGCCACATCGGTAATGGCGTTGCGCGGACCGGGCGCGAACACCCCCGGGGCCAGCCCGAGTGCGCGCGCGCGAAGCTGTGCGTGCAGGGCGTGGGGAAGAGCGAGGACGAGGAAGACGAGGAGGAGGCGCATACCGGAAGTTTGATGGGCGACGGGGGCAGCGCAACAATGGGAACGCTCCCCCTCCCGTCCCCGATCGATAGATTCCGGCATGTCGCTGCGCCCCCTCTTCGGTCATCACCCCATCCGTTCCCGACTGTCGTCCGCGGCGTCGGATGGTCGCCTTCCGGCGAGCCTGCTGTTGCAGGGACGGCGCGGGGTGGGCAAGCAGCGCCTGGCGCTGTGGCTGGGGCAGCTGCTGCTGTGCGAGCGGGCCACGCGCGAGCGGCTTGGCGAGCCGTGTGGGCAGTGCCAGCACTGCCGCTACAGCGAGCGGGGAATGCACCCGGATCTGCACTGGTTCTTCCCCCGCCCCCGCCTCAAGGATGGCGATCCCTCCACCGACGACGTGAAGGCCGACCTCGGCGAAGCGATCGCCGAGCGGATGGAAGCCGAGGGGCTGTGGTCGCCGCCGCCGGGAACCGAGGGGCTCTACATCGGCAACATCCGCGCGCTGGTGAACATGGCCCAGGTGCGCCCGGCCATGGCGGCGCGCACGGTCTTCGTGGTGGGCGACGCCGAGCGCATGGTGAGTCAGGAGGGCGCCGATCAGGCGGCCAACGCGTTCCTCAAGTTGCTGGAGGAACCCCCCAATGGCGTCACGCTGATCCTGACCACCAGCGAACCGGGGGCGCTGTTGCCGACCATCCGGTCACGCGTGGTGTCCGTTCGCGTTCCGCCGCTGGGGCGTGCGGACATGGAAGCCTTCCTCGCCGACCCGGTCGTGGAGCGGAAGCTCTCACGCGTGCCGCGGGAGGAGGTGCTGGCCCGAGCGAACGGTGCGCCCGGCGACCTCTTCGCCGGCGACTCCATGGGTGCCGCCTACGCCAACGCACGACATCTGCTCGAGGCGGCGCTGCAGCCGTCCACCCCGGATGGTACCGCCGCCCGCATCAAGGCCGCCGCCAGACAAGGCGTGGCCGGTGCCCGCGGGGCCTTCAGCGATTCGCTCGACGCGCTCACGCACTTGCTGCACGCCCGCACGCAGCAACTCGTGGCGGCCGGGCGCGACATCGACGCGCGTCGCACCGCGAGCGTGATGCTGCTCGTGGAGCAGACGAAGGCCAAGGCGCAGAACAACGTGAGCCCCAACCTCCTCACGGCGTCGCTGCTCGCGGCGATGCATCGTACGCTGCACTGATCTCCGACGGGCGTCGTCACGCGTCGCCCAGCCCCCGAGCCCTGCCCACGATGCCTTCCACTCCGCCCCCCGATTCCGGGGCGCCCGCGTCCGAATCCCACCCCGCGCGCGAGTTCTCGCACCTCGACCGGGCCGGAAGTTTTCAAATGGTGGACGTTGGCGACAAGCCGATTTCCGTACGGTCCGCCACCGCGAGCGGGGCAATTTCCATGAACATGGAAACGTTCAAGCTCATACAGGACAATGGCTTGAAAAAAGGCGACGTCATTCCGGTGGCACGACTGGCCGGAATTCAGGCAGCCAAGCGGACAGCTGAGCTCGTTCCGCTCTGCCACCCGCTCCCGTTGTCGGGGATCGAGGTGCGGGTTAGCCTAGATGAGTCCTTGCCCGGCTGCCGGGTCGAAGGATTCGTCAGAACCACCTCGCAGACTGGGGTGGAGATGGAAGCGTTGACTGCCGTATCCGTGGCGTTGCTTACGATCTACGACATGGCGAAGGCGGTCGACCGGACGATGGTGATTTCCGACATCGTGCTGCGCGAGAAGCGCGGCGGCACGAAGGGAGACTTCACCGGGAGTCCGTGAGTGACCTGCTGAACGAGAGGGCCCATGCACCATTCAAGTGAAAAGAGTCCCAGGCCAGACGCAGTGGCCCGCCGCCGGCGGATGCATCGCCGGCACGCCACGCGTCGCCTGTCGAAGGTCTTCATTGCGTCCGTTTCGGTGTTCACGCTCGCGGTCATGCTGCGTCCCGACGTGCCGGTGCGAGCGACGGCACCGGTTGCGGCAGACAGCGCCGACGCCGCTCCGCGGTCACTGCGGGTCCGCCCCTCCCCCAACAAGCTGTCCACCCTGGCGTCGCAGCCCATGTGGCGCCCGGCCGGCGAGGTGCTCAAGCGCGGCAAGGCCACAGCGGCCGCCCCGCTCCCGCTGTTGGGTGACACCCGTGCCCACGAACACCGGGAGTCTCTGGGGCGCTGGCACAGCATCTACGCCTTCAGCACCAAGTACCGCATCAAGACGGAGCTGGCCCGTACGATCTACGATGCCGCGATCGCGGCCGGGATCGAGCCCGAGCTGGGCTTCCGCCTGATTCGCGTGGAAAGTGTGTTCGATCCGCGTGCCGTGAGCCCCGCGGGGGCGCTCGGCCTCACCCAGCTGATGCTGGGGACCGCCCGGGAGTTCGAGCCGACCGTGACCCGCGAGCAGCTGCTGACCCCCGAGGTCAACCTGCGCATCGGGTTCAAGTACCTCCGGGCCCTGATCCGTGAGTACAAGGGCGATCTCAAGCTTGCGCTCCTGGTGTACAACCGCGGCCCGGTAGCGGTGGGGCGTGCCATTGCGATGGGACAGAGCCCGGCCAACGGCTACGAAAGCATTGTGACCAAGGGCTATCGGGGACGCGGCACCATCGACTAGCCAACACGTTCCAATACAAGAACTTGAAAGAGGCGACCCGAATTCGATTCGAGGTCGCCTCTTTCATTATAGCACGCCAGTTGTCCACCAGATTTTCAACATCGCAACTCTGTGATGTCACCGTTTGCCGGTGGGCTTCGGTGCTGGTGACGGCCTCGACGTCGAACGCGTCGCCTTCGTCGACTTCGCTTTCGACGCCTTTGCCTTCGAGGCCTTTGCCTTCGAGGCCTTTGCCTTCGAGGCCTTCGCGTTGGAGGCCTTTGTCTTGGAGGCCTTTGTCTTGGAGGCCTTTGTCTTGGAGGCCTTTGCCTTCGTCCCGCTGCCCCGTGCCGCCTTGTCCGATGCGGACGCGACGCGCTGGGCGCCGCGGACCTGCAGCGTCTGGCCGGCCAGGAGCCGACTGCCGCGCAGCCCATTCAGGGATTTCAGCCGCGACTCGCTGATGCCATACCGGCGGGCGATCGATCCCAGCGTTTCCCCGCGCTTCACCACGTGCACCCCACGCGAGGACAGCGACGTGGCGCCGGCTCGTCCGCCGTACTTCTCGAGCGAGGGGTCGGGAATGTCGCGCGCGTAAGCCAGCGCCGGATCAGCGGGCACGCGCAGCGTCTGCCCGCTCACCAGTCGCCCCTTGCGCGTGGTCTTCCACGCCGGATTGAACCAGCGGAGCTGCTTGAGCGACACGCCCTGGGCACTGGCAAACGCCGTCGGCGTGACGCTCTGAGTGACCGAGGCCGCGCGATAGCCGCGCGTGCGCTCCGCCCCGAGACTATCGAGCGCCAGTCGTGTACGCTCCCCAGCCCCGACCGGCACCCGGATCCAGATGGAGGCATCCGGCGGCGCGATCCCCCGCAGCAGCGCCGGATTGAGGTCACGCAGTTCGGTGCTCAGGATCGCGCCCGCCGTGGCCACCGCGGCCAGGCTCGTGCCCGGCTCCACCTTCACCGAGTCGTAGAGGTAGAGCGGCAGGCTGTCGATGGCGAGCCCGTACTTCGCCGGCATCTTGGCCACGAGCGCCGCGGCAATGAGCTGCGGCACGTAGTTCTTCGTCTCCGCACGCAGGTAGTCCTGTTCGGCGAGAGCAAAAAACCGGTCCTCTCCCTCCGTCCCTTCCAGTTCATCCGCGAAGCGCGTGAGCCCGCGCGATACCCGCCCCGGACCGCCGTTGTAGGCGGCGGCGGCAAGATAGAAGGAGCCGAACTGCTTCTGGAGCACGCCCAGAAAGCGGATGGCCCCGTCGGTCGCCCGCGCCGGGTCACGCCGCTCGTCCATCCACCAGTCCACGCGCATCCCCACCGCGCGGGCCGTGCTGCTCATGAACTGCCACATCCCCACCGCGGCCGCCCGCGAATAGGCATGGGGATCGTAGCCACTTTCGATCAGCGCCAGATACGTGAGGTCTTCGGGCATGCCACTGGCGCGCAGCTTTGCGCGAATCATCGGCTCGTAGCGGGTCCCCCGCGACAGCCGCGACACGAACCGCTCCCTCGCCCGGTTGCTGAACAGCTCCACGTAATGGGCCACGCGATCGTGCGTCTCGTAGCTCCGCACATCGATATCCCACACCGGGTCCGCGTCGAGCGAGTCGGTTACCGCCACGGCCGCACTGTCGCCGAAGACGGCGACGGCGGTACGCACCACCTCATCGCGGGTGGCGGGAAGCGCGGTGACCGTGGCGCGCACGGGCGCCGGCGGCGGCGCGGGTAACGACGGGGCCGACGCCGGCACCGCCGTGGTGACCGGGACCGGCGCGCCGCCTCGGCACGCCGAGAGCAGCAGTGCACCGAGGCCCATCAGGAACGGGAGCGGCGCCGAACCGGCCACGCGCTCGCGGCGAAAAAACGAGGGAGGAGTCACGCGGGAGAACCTATGCGCAAAGACCTCGCTCGGACACCGCCCGTTCGCCGACGTTCCCGAGGTCCCCGCTGTCCCCGTGGTCGGTCCCCGGGGGCAGGTTCAGTCGGAGAGCGGGAGCGGACCGAGAATGGGCGAGACGAAGCGGTTGACGGCGTGCAGGGTGGCGCGAACGGTCGCCAGCACGTCGTTGTTCTCGTCGACGGCCACGCCCAGCGCGCGCGTGTGCTCGTCCCCGCAGTGCACCACGACGGCCACCAGCATCATGCTCGTGTCGAAGGCCCGCGTGGGCTTCACGCCCGTGAGATCGAAGCGCAGCTGCCCCTGCGTGGCGTGGGTCAGGGCATCGAGCGTGGCGCGTGCCGCCAGCCGGAGATCTCCACCGGCGCAGGTGGCCCCCTCCTGCTCGAACACCAGTGGCTGCTCGAACCACGGCCCCTCGAACTCCACGCTGGCGCGGGTGCGCGCCTCGGAGCGGCGCTCGAGCAGACAGCGCACCAGACGCAGCCGCGACCGTTCCCCGGCCTGCGGGTTGCCGCTCGAGGCCACGAGGCGATTGTCGGAGAACTCGGGGAGGAACATGCGAGGGACCGGAGGTGAGAGGACGGTCGTCAGGCTTTCGACGAACCTGCCACCGCTCTGTCACGCCCACCTGTGCGTTGCGTCACACTCACGTGCCGGGAGTGTGCCGGGAGTGTGCCGGGCGTGAGTCGCGCCGGCTCCCCGTCGGGGTCCGAGGGTTACCCCGCCGAAACGATCCCGGCTTCGAGGGCGAAGCGGGTAAGCCCCGCCACGGAATGGATGTGGAGCTTCCGCATCAGACTCTCGCGGTGCGCTTCGACCGTGCGACGGCTGATCCCCAACTCGGCGGCGATGGCCTTGTTGGTGAGGCCGCGCGCCACGCCGCCCAGCACATCCCGCTCGCGCGGCGTGAGCTGCTCGAGGAGCGCCGCCGTCGCATTCTCGGCCACCGCATCGGCCGACGTGAGCCGCTTCACCACGGCGGGGCTGAAGAAGGTGCCCCCGGCGTGCACCGCATGAATGGCGGCACGGAGCTCCTCGCCGGCGGAGTCTTTGAGCAGGTAGCCGTGCGTGCCGATGCGCATCCCTTCACGCACGTACTCTCCCTGATCGTGCATGCTGAGCAGCAGCACGCGCGTGTCGGGCAGCGCCTCACGCAGACGCGCCGCCGCCTTGAGCCCGGTCTCCTCGGGCATGGTGATGTCGAGCACCACCACGTCGGGTACATGCTGCAGCGCGAGCTCCACGGCGATCCGGCCATTCGACGCCTCCGCCACGACTTCGATGCCGGGATCGGCGTCGAGGACGTAGCGCAACCCTTCGCGCACGAGCGCGTGGTCGTCGGCGATGAGAACACGAATGGGTGAAGCCGCGGACGTGGTCATGCGTGAGACACGAAAGAGAGGTGGGAACGCGGGCGATCAGTCACGGGACGGAGCCCCCGACGTGGTCGTCACAATTGGAAGATCGACAGCGCACACCGGCACGGTGATTCGCACTTCGGCCCCGGACGCCCGATTCCCGATGTGCAATCTGCCACCGGCAGCAAGCAGGCGCTCGCGCATGCCGGTGAGCCCCATGCGGTGATCGGTGTCGGCCAGGCGGCCGCGCACCATGGGGAAGCCCCGTCCGTTGTCGCAGACGGCAAGGGTGACGGCGTCACTCGTCACGTCGACCGTGACATCGACCTGTGTGGCCCCGGCGTGCCGTACCACGTTGGAAAGCGACTCCTGCAGCCCGCGGAACACCGCGAGATCGGCATCACCCGACAGTGTGGGCAGCACCGCCGGCGCCGTGAACGTGGCACGCAGCCCGCTCCGTTCGGTGAAGTCGGTCACGAGCGAATGCAGCGCGGGGCGCAACCCGAGATCGTCGAGCAGCGTGGGCCGCAGATCGCTCGTCACCTGACGGATACTGGCAATACCGGTGTCGACCAGCCCGAGCAGGCGGTCGAGGCGCGGTGCGGCGCCTTCGGCGAGCGATCCGCGCAGCGCTTCGAGCTGCATCTTGACCGCTGAGAACACCTGCGCCGTTTCGTCGTGCAGTTCGCGCGACAGACGACGTCGTTCTTCCTCGTGCTGCCGAAGCATGCGCGCGGACAGCTGCTCGAGTGCCCGGGTGCGCGCCGCGAGCTGCCGATCCAGCGACCACTGATCGAGGGCCGCCCCCACCTGCTGGCCAAGCGCCAGCAGGAAGTCGTCGTCGAGTGCCGTGAACGGGTTGCGGATATCACCGGCCATGACGAGCGCGCCCACGAGTTGCGTACCGGAGCCGACCGGCAACACCGCCACGAATGGCTGCTCACCGCTCGCCGACACCACCTGCGGCCGCCGCGACACGCGCATGCGCGTGAGCGCATCACGTACCGCGGGCTGCAACGCGGTGCCGACCCACGGCTCACACACGCCGGCCCCGCGCACCACGCGCCCCGGCGCCGCCGACGGGGTACCCCCGGGGGCCACCAGCGAGCCGTTGCGCGCCGCCTCGAGAACACGATCGAGTGCGTCGGTGGGCGCTTCGGGTGAAGGATCGGGGGAAACATCGGCAGACACATCGTCAGCGAGCGCCTCGTCGACAGGCTCGGCATCCCCTCGCCGCGCCGGCTCGAAGAGAAACATCGCCGTGCCACGCACGCCCGGCAGGGCGAGCGGACGCGACAGCAGCACATCGAACGGCTCGGTGTCGCTCGTGCGGCGCTGCAGGTCGCCCGACAGCAGCGACAACGCACGCACCCCGCGCCCCAGATCGTCGAGCACCAGCAGCACGAGGCCGGCCGCCACGAGCAATTCGAAGCTGATGTCGAGGTAGTAGCCCCACGGGTTCCATGCGCCCTGCGCGCGAAGGAACGGATAATCGAGGTGGTGCAGTCCCCACAGCGCGAACGAAATCGCCAGCAACTTGGCGCCGAGCGAACCGGTAATGCGATGATGCCGCCAGAACACCCACCCGGTGTACGCCGTGGCGCCGCTCAGAAACAGCACCGCGGGCAATGCGGCCCACAGGAAGTGATCGAGCTGATAGATCGCCACGTACGACCACGCTGGCGGAAACAGCGCCAGCAGGAGATACGCCGGCCGTGCCCGCGGCTGCCGCAGAAACACCAGCGCGGCCCACAACAGCGCGAGCGCCGTCCACCCGGTGGTGACCTGATGCCAGTACAGCCATACCCGTTGCCCCGAGAGCAGGAAGCTCAGGATGCACAGGAGCCGCGCCACGTACACGCCCCACGCCACGGCGAACCATCCGAACCACGGTCGGCGATAGCGCGCGTACAGATGCGCGCACAACACCGCGACGCCGGCAGTGATGGCGCCCTGCAGCAGTGTTGCGGCCAGTTCGGTGGCCACGACCGGTGGCGCCTGCGCGGGCACATCGACCTGCAGCATCGGGAACAGCAGCGCGCGCAGCTGCAGCGGCAGCGATGTACCGGCAAGAAATGCGAGCATCACGATCAGCCGTCCACCGGCGGCGCGGCCGCTCCGGATTGCTGCACGTGATACACCGTGCGAGACGGGAAGGCGAAGCTCGAGCCCTTGTCGCGGATGATGCGCATGAACTGCAGATACATGTCGTGACGGATGCGCAGGAACTCGTTCCACTCGGTCGTCTGGAACCACGCCACCACGTTGAGGCGAATCGCCGAATCGGTGAAGGCCACCACGTGCACCCGCACGGTGTCCGGCCAGATCCTGGGATGCGCCCGCAGCGCCGCCTCGAGTGCGTCGCGAATGCGCTCGATCTGCTCGGGGGTGGTGTCGTACGTGACGTCGAGATCGGTACGGAGCAGAATCCGATCGCGTTCACCGAACGTCTCGATGCGATCGTCGGCGAGGCGCCCGTTTGGTACACGGACGACCGTGCGATCGATCGTGCGAATGCTCGTGCTGCGCAGCCCGATCCGCTGCACCTCGCCTTCGGTGGTGCCGGCACGCACCCAGTCGCCTACCCGGAACGCGTTGTCGGCGGCAAGGCTCACACTGCCGAAGAGATTTTCCACGGTTTTCTGCGCGGCAAGCGCCACCGCGATACCACCGATTCCGAGGCCCGCCAACAGCGTGCCCACCGGATAGCCGAACTGCGCGAGCGCCACCAGCAGCGCGATGACCGCCAGCGTGACCCGCAGAAAATTCCCGAGCAGCGGCACCAGCGTACGGGCCTGCGCCCCCTGCCCCGATTCCCACGCGGCGTTCTGCAGGCGCGTCTGCACGATGCGGATCACGCGCAGCAGCGCCCAGAACAGCGCGATCAGCGCGAGCCCCCGGAGCAGCGCCGTGAAGAATCCGTCGGCGCGCGGATTGAGTTCGAGCAGCGACAGGAGCGGCGTACCTGCCAGCGCGGCGGCCCACACCCGGAACGGTCCGCGCAGGTTCTCCAAGAGGATGTCGTCCCAGTCGTTCACGGTCCGACGGGCAATCCGCCCCAGCAGATTGCGCAACAGGGCACCGAGCCCCCACGCAATGAGCACCAGCAGCGGAATGGCGACGCCGATGCCGATCCACTGCCACCAGTACACGTTGAACGGCCCTTCACCCATCAATGCACGTGGCACCCGTTCGCGCACCCACGGGGCACCGAGCGCCGCGAACCAGGCATCCACGTGCGCCACGGTGGCCTGCGAAAAGAGCCATCGGGACGGGGTCCCCTGTACGCGCACCAGCCGGACGGCCTCCTCGCGCCCCGCGGTCGACAGAATCACGCCGAGGCGGTCGCCGTTGAGGTCGCCGTCGAGCGTATCACCGGAGGCCAGCGGAGAGAGCGTGGCGAGGTCGATGGCCAGCCGCTGATCGAGTACCTGCTTGAGGCGGCGCGCCAGCACCTGCCGCCGTTCGGCCTCGGACGAGGGCACGGCGAGGAACGTGGCCGCTTCCTCCCAGTCCCCGGCGTCGGCGAGCTTGAGAAACTGCTGCACCGCCGCCCGTGGGGACGCCGGCGACATCTGCGGAGCGGAATCCATGGGCGGACGCGGCGCCAACCCCAGTTGCGCCTGCGCACTCCCCACGTGCACGACCAGGGCACCGGCGGCAGCCATCATCCACCGAAAAGCCGGAATGTGGCGGAACATGCCGCAAATCTAACCGGAGGGCGGAGACGAATGCCGTAGCGAAGCGGAGATCGGGCAGGCAATCTCTTGGCGTGCCTTTTCCGTCCCTTCGTCCTCTGCCCATGACTCGATCCGTTCCGTCACCGTCGCGGTGCCGCCTCTTGCCGGGCGCACTGCTGCCGGGCGCACTGCTGGCGCTGTCTGCCTGTGGCCCCACCGATACCGCAGCCACCGGCAGCGCCGCGCCCCTCAACACCGATCCCGTGGCAGCCGTGGCGCTGGCCGCCGTCGACACGGCGACGCTCATGCAGCACATCCGCGTACTCGCGCACGACTCCCTGCTCGGCCGACAGCCGGGCTCCGCCGGTGAAGAGAAGACGGCGCAGTATCTCGACGCGCAGTTCCGGGCAATCGGCCTCGCCCCCGGCAACACCGACGGCACGTACACACAGAAGGTGCCCCTCGTGGGCATCACCGTGACCAATGCGCCCACCCTCACCTTCGCCAAGGGGGGCACCACGCAGCAGCTGCGCTGGCGCGACGACTACGTGGCGTGGACCAAGCATGTGGAGCCACAGGCGAAGCTCGAGCAGTCGGAGCTGGTGTTCGTGGGGTACGGCACCGAGGCGCCGGAATTCGGCTGGGATGACTTCAAGGGCATGGACGTGGCCGGCAAGACACTTGTGATGCTGGTGAACGATCCGCCGCTCGCCGACACGTCGCGCTTCGGCGGGGCGCGCATGACGTACTACGGCCGCTGGACCTACAAGTACGAGCAGGCCATCAAGCACAAGGCGGCCGGCGTGCTGCTGATCCATGAGACGGGACCGGCCGGCTATCCGTTCTCCGTGGTTCAGGGAAAGACCGCCGAGCAGTTCGACCTGGTGGCGCCGGATCGCAACATGTCGCGCGCGGCGGTGGAGGGGTGGATCACGCTCGACAAGGCGAAGGCGCTCTTCGCACTGGCGGGACAGGATCTCGATGCCCTCAAGGCCAGAGCGGTCACCCCCGAGTTCACCCCTGTCCCGCTGGGAGTGACCGCCACCGTGACACTCGAGAATGCGCTCCGCGAAGTGGCCTCGCGCAACATGATCGCAAAGATCGACGGCAGCGATCCGGCACTCCGCAACGAGTACGTGATCTACACCGCGCATTGGGATCACTTCGGCGTGGGCGTGCCGGTCCGGGGCGACAGCATCTACAACGGCGCGGCCGACAACGCGACGGGCACCGCGGGGCTGCTCACGCTGGCCAAGGCGTTCATGGCCATGCCCGTGAAGCCCAAGCGGACGATCGTGTTTCTGGCGGTGACGGCCGAGGAGCAGGGACTGCTGGGCGCCGCGTACTACGCGGCGGTGCCGGTCTATCCGCTCGCGAAGACGGTGGCCAACATCAACATGGACATGCTGAGTCTCTGGGGCCCCACCAGTGACCTGGTGGTGATCGGGCTCGGCAACTCCCAACTCGACGACTACGCCCAGGCGATCGCGGACGCGCAGCAGCGTTCGCTCAAGCCGGATGCCGAGCCGGAGAAGGGGTTCTACTACCGCTCCGATCATTTCCACTTCGCCAAGCAGGGCGTGCCGGCCTTCTACGCGGAGCCCGGCGTGGAGGTGATCGGCAAGCCGGCGGGCTACGGACTGCGCAAGCGTGAGGAATACACCGCCAACGACTACCACGCGCCGCAGGACGAGATCAAGCCCGATTGGGATCTCAGCGGTGCCGTGCAGGACCTGCAGCTGCTGCTGACCATGGGGTACCGCGTGGGCAACGCGAGCGCGTTCCCCGAGTGGCGCGCCGGGAACGAGTTCCGCGCAGCCCGAGAGGCGATGCTGAAGAGGCCGACGCAATAACGGCGATGCGCCGGTTGACCGTCACCGTCAAACCGGCGATTCTTCTAGGCTGTACACGGAAGTTTTTGGTCCCTCGGGACCGGTCGACCGGGTAGCTCAGTCGGTAGAGCAGCGGACTTTTAATCCGTAGGTCGTGGGTTCGATCCCCACCCCGGTCATTGGTATGCCCCACAAACGAAAGGCTCGGCGGATGCCCCGGGCATCCGCCGCGCTTTCGTTCGCGCCCTGTACGTGCGCTCAGCGGTTCGCAGTCATCGCCGCCACGGTGGCCGCGCCGGCCCCGGCCGGTGTTTCCACCACGAAGGTCACGCGGCGGTTGAGCTCCGCGCCCTCGTCACCGGCCTTGGCACCGGGACGCACGAGCCGGGCCTCGCCGTAGCCCACGGTACGGAGCGCCGCACCGTCGAGTCCCCTGCTCACCAGAAAGTCGCGCACGGCGTCGGCACGCTCACGCGAGAGCCGGAGGTTGTACGCCTGCGACCCGGCCGGGTCCGCAAACCCTTCGATGGTGATGGTCGCGCCCTTGTAGTGCCTGGTGGCCACCTGCGCGAACTTCTGGAGCGCGGCGTGATCCTGCTGACGCACCGCCGCATCATCGAAGCCGAAGTGGACCGGCATGGCGAACGTGACCTGATTCTCCATTGCCGTGATGCGCGCATTGAAGTCGGTACGCAACGTCGTCAGGTCGTTGCGCAGCGCATTGAGATCCGAGCGCACCCCGTTCACATCCGTACGCAGCGCGGCATCACCCGCTTCGCGGGCCGACCGCTCGGACTCGAGGGCCACGCGCTGCTCCTCGAGTCCTTGGCGAACGAATCCCTTCGTCGCACACGCGCTCAGCGTGCTCGCCGCGAGCGCCATCGCTGCCACATTCCGTACCTTTCGCATGGGGTCTCCGTTCACGTTCATGGTGATTTCGGGTGATGTTCGCATCGTGTTCACGTTGTGCTCGCCACACGACGTGAGTCGGGGTGGGCAACCAGCGAACCGTCAGCGAACTACAGCAAGAACTTCACCACACATCGATTGGAGACGCCGTGACGCCGATCACGGGACGGATGCCGTCTTCACGACCTCGTGATTGGCATCACGCGAATGGCCTAGACCGGCGCCTTCGCGAGCCATTCGCCGCCGTCGACCACGAAGATCGCGCCGGTGATCCAGTCACCTGCCGGCGAGGCGAGAAATGCCACCATGTTGGCGATGTCGCGCGGCGATCCCCAGCGTCCCAGCGGAATGCCGGTGCGAGCGTACTCGGCCATCTTCTCTTCGGCCGCGGCGAAGAGGTCGGGCACGCCACTGTCGGCCGGCGGCGTGAACGCCTTGCGCACCCCTTCGGTGGGAATGGGACCCGGCGCGATGGCGTTCACGCGGATGCGCTGCGGGGCCCACTCGACCGCGAGCGTACGCGTGAGCGCATCCACCCCCGCCTTGGCAGCGGTGGCGTGCGCCATGAGCGGCCAGCCGCGATAATGCAGCGTCATGCTCGTGCTCACGATGCGTCCACCGCCCTGCTTCGCCATGATCGGGTAGACCGCCTGCGAGCAGTAGAACGTACCGTAGAGGTCGATCTCCACCACGGCCTTCCACGCGTTGGGCGAGAGCGTGGCACTGGGCGCGTAGAAATTGCCGGCCGCATTGTTGACGAGCAGATCGATACGACCGTGCTGCGCAGCGACCTCCTGCACCACCGCCTGCACCCGTTCAGGATCACGCACGTCGAGTGGTACCACACTCGCCTTGTGTCCACGGGCGGTAATGGCCGCGAGCGCCGCCTCGAGATGTGCCGGCTTGCGGCTCGCGATCACCACATGAGCGCCGAGCTCGGCGAGCAGCTCGGAGATGCCGAGCCCGATGCCGGTGCCACCGCCGGTCACGAGTGCGACCTGTCCGTCCAACAGTCCCGGTCGGAACACGGCCGCGTGCGCGGGTGTGATCGCATTGGAGAGCACATCAGTCATCGAGCACATCCTGAGTGGGGGAGACAGACACGGTGTCGAGCGCGAGCGAGACCTGCATGTCGAGACAGAAGCTCCGACGATGATGTGGCGTGAGCCCGCGTTCCGCGAGCGCCTGACGGTGAAGCACGGTGCCGTAGCCGCTGTTGCGCTCCCACGCATACCCACCGTAGCGCGCGGCGAGCGCCGTCATGAGCCGGTCACGCGTGACCTTCGCGATGATGCTGGCACACGCGATGTTGTAGCACTTGGCGTCGCCCTTCACCACGGCCGTGTGCACCACCCCGAGCGTACGGAGCGGCTTGCCATCCACGAGCACATGGTGGGGCGCGTGGCCCAGCCGGGTGGTCGCCCGTGCGAGTGCGCGCTGCATCGCCACGATGGTCGCGTGATGGATGTTGAGGCGATCCACTTCGCGCGCGCTGGCGGCGCCGAGGGCGATCACGAGCGCCTGCTCGCGAATGCGGGCGGCGAGCTCCACGCGCGTGGCGTGATCGAGCTGCTTGGAGTCATTGACGCCGGCGATCGCCCGCCGGTCCGGGGGCATCACGACGGCACATGCGACAACGGGGCCCGCGAGGGGGCCCCGTCCCACTTCATCCACCCCGGCCAGCAAGGGACCGTGCTGCTCTCGCAGCGTACGCTCGATCGGGCTCCAGCGAGCCACCGCGCGTGGGTCCCCGCGACCGGACGGCCGGCTTACTTGGCCGGACGAATGACCTTGCGCTCCTTGATGCGGGCGGCCTTGCCCGTCACGTCGCGCAGGTAGTACAGCTTGGCGCGGCGCACGACGCCACGACGGACCACGACGATGTCGGCCAGCATCGGGCTGTGCACCGGGAAGATGCGCTCGACGCCAACGCCGTTCGACACCTTACGGACGGTGAACGTCTCGCTCACGCCAGCGCCACGACGGGCAATGCACACCCCTTCAAAGGCCTGGATGCGCTCCTTGTCGCCTTCCTTCACGCGCACGTTGACACGCACGGTGTCACCGGCACGGAACGGCGCGACGTCCTTCATCCACTCCTTCTGGGTCTCGATAAACGGATGCATGGGGTACTCCCGGGCCAAAAGGGCGGCCCGATTCAAGGTGCTGCGGATCCGGGGCTCCCACCGCGCGCCGATCAAACGGTGCGCGAACCGGGATGCATCCGGTGCGAGAGGCCATGACGCGGACGCGGAAGCGAAGTCTTCCGGCCGGTACCGACGTGGCATCGCCGCCGAGGCGGGTCCGGCGACTGCCGGGCGAGCCTGCGGGACTGCTGCGAGGAAACTGCTGAGTCCTGCGGGGTACTGCAGGTTACTGCGGGACGACCAGGGTTCTCCCCACGTTTCCGGGGGAGCTTAGAAGCATAGAAGATTCCGGCCGGGTATGCCACCCCCTCCCCACCCCTGCTACACTCCCCGCATGCCCAATCTGCCCTATCCCACCACGCGCAAGGTCGATCAGGTCGACCTGTACCACGGTACGCCGGTCGCCGACCCATTCCGATGGCTGGAAGACGATCTGGCCCCGGAAACCGCGGTCTGGGTCGAGGCGCAGAATGTGGTGACCTTCGGCTATCTCGAGGGCATCCCCTACCGTGAGGCACTCCGGGAGCGGATGACCGCGCTGGTCAACTACCCACGCTCGTCGGCGCCGGAGCAGAAGGGCCCGTGGTTCCTTTTTGCCCGGAACGACGGCCTGCAGAACCAGCCGGTCTACTACCTCCAGCGCGGTGAGGACGGCCCGGCCGAGGTGCTGCTCGACCCCAACGCGCTGTCGGCGGACGGCACCACCCGCGTGGCAGGGCTCACCTTCGACCGGGCTGGCCGCCACATCGCCTACATGGTGAGCCATGCCGGCTCCGACTGGCAGCAGATCCGGGTGATCGATGTGGACTCGCGCGTCGTTCTCCCCGACATCATCGAGTGGGTGAAGGTGTCGGCGATCGCCTGGCAGGGCGACGGCTTCTACTACAGCCGGTACCCCGAACCCGCCGAGGGCGAGGGGGCCTACTCGGCGCGCAACGACGACCACCAGGTGTTCTACCATCGCTTGGGTACGCCCCAGTCGGCCGACCGCCTCGTCTATCACGATCCCGAAAACCTGCAGCGCTTCCACATCCTCGGGACCACCGAAGACGAGCGCTTTGCCGTGCTGTCGATCAGCGACCGCGGCAAGGGGAAGGACGGCAACGCGCTCCTGGTGAAGGACCTGCGGGATCCCCACGCGGAGTTCCTGCCGGTCTGGCCGGAGTTCGACGACCAGTTCGCGGTACTCGACAACGACGGCGACACGCTGCTGGTCCTGACCAACCGGCATGCGCCGAACCAGCGCGTCGTGCGCATCGACCCCAGACATCCGGCCGAATCGCAGTGGCAGACGGTCATCTCCGAGCGCGAGGAACCGCTCGAAGGGGTCAGCACCGCCGGCGGGCGCCTGTTCGCGCAGTACCTCAAGGACGTCACGTCGCGCGTATTTGCATATCGCTACGACGGCACGCTGGAGCGCGAGGTGGAGCTGCCCGGCCTGGGCACGGCCATGGGCTTTGCGGGCGAGCACGACGCCACGCAGCTCTTCTACACCTTCACCTCGTTCACGGCGCCGGCGACGGTCTACCGCTACGACCTCGCGACCGGCGCGAGCAGCGTGTACCGCGCGGTGCAGCTGCCCTTCGACCCGTCACGGTTCGAAACACGGCAACTGTTCGTGACCAGCAAGGACGGCACACGCGTGCCGGCGTTCATCGTGGCGAAGAAGGGGCTGGTGCTCGACGGCAACAACCCCACGATCCTCTACGCGTACGGTGGGTTCAACGTGTCGCTGCCGCCGGCGTTCAGCGCGCTGCTCGTGGCCTTCCTCGAGCAGGGCGGCGTGTACGTGCAGGCCAACCTGCGCGGCGGCGGCGAATACGGCGAAGCGTGGCACCAGGCGGGCATGAAGGAGAAGAAGCAGAATGTCTTCGACGACTTCATCGCCGTGGCCGAGTGGCTGATCGCGCACGGTTACACGCGGAGCGAGAAGCTGGCCATGCAGGGCGGCTCGAACGGCGGCCTGCTGGTGGGGGCCATCATGACGCAGCGTCCGGAGCTGTTCAAGGTGGCGCTGCCGGCCGTCGGCGTGATGGACATGCTGCGCTTCCACACCTTCACGATCGGCTGGAACTGGATCGCGGACTACGGCTCGAGCGATGACCCCGAGGGGTTCCGGTACCTGTACGCGTACTCCCCGCTGCACAACCTGCGCGACGGTGTCGCGTATCCGGCCACGCTCATCACCACCGCCGACCACGACGATCGCGTGGTGCCGGCCCACTCGTTCAAGTTCGCGGCGCGGCTGCAGGAAGCGCACCGGGGAGACGCCCCGGTGCTGATCCGCATCGAGACCAAGTCCGGGCACGGCAGTTCGTCGCTCTCGAAGCAGATCGAGGAAATGGCGGACGTGTACAGCTTCGTGTTCCGCAACCTGGGCGTAGAGCCGGAGTTCGGCTGACGCGCTCCGTGGAGTACGACGCGGGGGCTCCGACGCGTGGCAAACACGAGCAGGGCACGGACGCGTCGGCGGAAACGCGTTGACAGGAACGCGTTGGCAACAACGCGTTGGCCAGAACGCAGTCGACTACGCGGGTACCTACGCATAGCGACCACGTGAACAGCAGTCGTGGGGGCGGCGCTTCGCTGGCCGGTCTTGGTCGGGGTCGGGGTCGGGGTCGGGGTCGGGGTCGCGTAGGAGTTACGCGTCCTCCCCTACGTTGTCGACTGCGTGGTCGCCAACGCGTTCCTGCCAACGCGTTGTTGCCAACGCGTACTCGCCAATGCGTCCGTGCCCTGCTCGTCCCCGCCACGCGTTACCGTCCACGCGTCGTGCCCCCCGCGTCCCCCCGCGTCCGCCCCGCGTCGCTCCCCCACACGGGACCGCGCCTGCTACGCCCGCTACGGCACCGGGAACGGCCGCGGCGCCGGCAGCTGCTCCGCAAATCTCCACGGCGCTGCGCCATCGCGCGTGAGCGGCGTCTTCGCGAGACGCGCGCGCACCATCGCGATCGGCATCGGGCCGCCGCGGTAGAGCGCGTCGTGGAACTCACGCTCCTTCATCTTGCCGCTCGTCACGAGTTCCTTGTAGAGCGTACGCAGCTGCAGTCCGCCCAGCATGTACGCGGCCTGATAGATCGGCGAGTACGAGCCGTTGAATGAGCGGCGCACTTCCGCCTCGCTGTTCGCCCGCTCGAACGGCACCTTGTCCACCAGATACTCGATGCACTGCTCCGGCGTCATCTTGCCCAGGTGGAAGCTGAGCGAAAACACGATGCGTGCACTGCGGTGCATGCGCCACGCGAGCGCACCCAGTCGGTCTTCCGGGCGCACATGGAAGTCGTGATCCCAGAGGAACATCTCCCAGTACAGCGCCATCCCCTCGTTCCAGAAGGGCGTGTTGAACAGGCGACGGTGCGGATTGTAGCGCGCCGTCCTGAAGCCCTGCAGGTGAAGCCCCGGATTGAGCTCGTGGAAAACGGTGGCCCGTGAGAAGTGCGGGTTGTTGCCGCGCATGCTCATCATCTTCTCTTCGTCCGTCATGTCGTTGGTGGGATACGACACGAGGATGTTCTCACCACCCAGGAAGAACGGACTCACGCGCTGCCGCTCGGGCGACAGCATCTCCATGCGCCAGTCCTCGCGCGCGAGCGCCGGAATGGTCACCCAGTCGCGCGCGGCGAAGAACGCCTCGGCTTCGTTGGCGAGATCGCGAATGAGATCCGGCTGCTTGCCGGGCTCCACATAGGCGTTCTTCACCTTCTCCATCGCCGCCTTCCAGTCGTCGCCAAAGCCAAGCTGGCGCGCGGCCTTCTTCGCCTCGGCCTCGCTGAACGCATACTCACGTTCGGCGATCGCGATCAGCTCGTCGGCCGTGTACGGGATCATGGCGTGCCGCAGATCCATCGCCAGCCCCTCGGCACCGATGGGGTCACCGATGATCGGTTCGTTGGCGCCGGCCGCATTACGCGAAGCCGAGGCGCCGGGGCCACCAGCGGCGCCCGCCGCAGCGGTGGCCGCCATGGCGGTGGCCGGCGCGGCGACCGCCACCTGAATGCCCACCACGCGTTGCCGGATCGTCTGCGCATAGCGGCGCATCGCCTCGTCGAGCTTCTGGTACGGGTTGGCCGCCCACCAGGTGAAGATCGGGTCGTAGCCGCCGTAGAAGCGATACCACGTGCCGACGGTCCCGCGGATCTGA